>JAGTQJ010000072.1:0-7596 GCA_018396515.1 Candidatus Bathyarchaeota archaeon
ACCTCATTTAGGCAGGAGTCGGGGGAGATGGGTTGATAGTGGGAGTGGATCAGAGGCCTATACCACCTCTTCCGCTTGAGAATGTGAAGACGATAGTTGGGGATGTAAGGGATGATGAAATAATTGAGCTGTTATGCAGCGTATTCAGAGAGGGCATCGATGTTCTCCTCTCAGATCTATCCCCGGATGTCTCAGGGGTCTGGGAGGTTGACCAATCAAGGCAGATCGAGCTAGCGAAGGCCGCTCTTAGAGTTGCCAAGAGCCTTCTCAGAGCCGAGGGATGGGCTGTCATCAAGGTTTTCCAAGGAGCAGATTTCGAGGCCTTCATCGAGGAGGTGAAGAACTCATTCAACTATGTCAGGGTTGTGAAGCCCCAGGCTTCTAGGAAGAGGAGCGCGGAGGTGTACATCGTGGCTAGGGGGCTGAGATCCGGAGATGCTACAGCTAGGAGGCGATCTCCTTCAGAACCCTTGCCACGAGGGTATTCGCCTGGATAACAGGCCTCCCGGTCCTCTCCCTGATCAGCAACTTGGCCTTATAACCGAAGCCCATACAGTTCAGGAGGATGAGATCGAGGTTCCTCTCCGCAAGCCTCTCAGCGAGCGCGGCTATCTCACCCTCCGAGCCGTAGGGGGATGCTGCATCCGCGTAGACCTCAAGCCCCTCCCGCCCCCACTCCCTATGGGCGTGGGCTGTCTGCTCCTTAGCGGGGTAGACTACACCCAGCCTACCCCTCCTTATGGCCGCGTTGACGGCCCCCCTTACAATCTCTGACGGCGTCACGATCAGCGCCTTTGACTTGAACTCCGGGAACCTCCCGGTGCACAGGAGCAGTATGATCTCCACCTCATCCTCGAGTTCCGAGATCCTCTTCTGGATCAATGGGACGATGAAACTCTTCGTCACCTTCACCTCTCTTCCATCCCTCATCCTCGTAACGAGGATCTCCTCTCCCTCTCTAATAGGGAGCCCCTCCACATCTCGGGATGTGTAGTCGTCTAGGGCCCCTGCCTCAAGAACCTCGAACTCTCGGCCTAGGATCATCATCATGTCTGGGAGTATATCGGTCCTAGGCGACTGCCCGAGTGTTACTAAGCCTATCCTCTTCATCACTCTTAGTATCGCCTTCATTCCCTAGATATTCTTGACGCTGGATTTTATAGGAACCGGTTTTTGAGGGCATTCCTCTCCGCCTCTATGATCGCCTTGAAGAACTCCTCAGACTCGTCCTTCGTCTCCTCAAGTATGTCCCAAGCCTCCTTGAACTCGACGCGTTTGGCTGAGGCTACTATGGCCCCCCTCCTCCCATATATGGAGACAAGCCTTGCGGAGTCCCTTCCCCGGCTCCACCACCATGAAAACTCCTTGGGGATTCTATGGTCGGCCTGGGCCATTGCCATCCTCACCTCCTCAACGCTCCTGTCGAAGATCCCAACCTCGGTCGAGCCGCAGTTTGGGCATTTTATAACCTCTGGGAGATCCTTTATCCTCCTACTCTCGACATACTCCCTGCACCTTAGGCATCCCAGTACCCTGAACTCATTTAGGAGGCGGGCTCTCGCTGACTCGTATATGACCCTATCCATCTTCTCCGGCGGGACGACGTCTGTCTTCATCTTGATGCTCTCTATGGCGACCATTGCAAGGGGGCTCAGCTCTCCCCCCGTCTCAAGCCTCTCCACCATTATCTCTCCAGAGGAGATGGATTCGAGAATCCTGATGGTTGCCTCCTGATCCAGATCTTTCTCCAGGGTTTCCCTAAGAGCCTCCTCGAAGATGCATGTACCCTCGAAGCTCTTGGCCAGCCTACCTAAAGTCACATTGCTGAAGTTCACACTCTTGCTAAGGGCTCCGGATTTCCTCCCCACATTTATCAATCGCCTCTTAAACAGACCGGATCTCGTGACAGCACCCCTAAGGATCTCCTTGACATCTCTCCTCGCCAGTTCCCTCAACAGATTGGAAACGTAGTCTCCATCGATACCCCCAGCCGCCTGGATGACAACCCTATAGGGGTCGTGCTGGAGACCTACAGGGTATCCTGTCTCCTCCGAGATAATGTGGCCCAGAAGGATCGAGAGGGTTCTATTAACTAGGGTTCCAAAGCTCATGTGGATTATGATGTTCTCCTCCCACTCCTCGACCAAGATCCTATTATCCGTCGGCACCTTGAGGCCTCTTCTCACCTGCTCAACGATGGGTTCAATGCCTTTTAGTATCGTCTCGAACCTGGCTGGGTAAGCCTCAGATAGCTCGGCGGCGATCTCCTCAGGGTTAACCCCTTCTCTTAGCTCCTGCTCCACCTTTGCCTTAATGGAACCCACCTCCAGAGCCACCTCGAGCGGAACTGGGATCTCCTCCCCCACCCAGCTCGGTATGGCCCCTGTGGGATCGTCCTCCGCCCTTACATAGATCTTGTCGCTGTAGATGTTCAGTATCTTCCAGGGCCTCCCCCTTATTATGAACTTGACCCCCGGCCTTGCATACTCGGCGACGAACGCCTCGTGGAGTATCCCGACGGGGTTCTCATCCTCCACATCTATCACGAGGTAATCCTTCTCGTCGGGGATCATGGAGAGGTTGTTGAAGAAGTAGTTGTAGAGGGTTTTTCTCTCGCCCCTCGGCTTTATTAGGAGTTCATCCTCCTCTGATAGCCATGCTAATCTGGGGAACCTGTCATGCATATATCTCGCGACGAACCTTATGTCATCCTCATCCAGATCCCTATATGGATAGGCGCCCCTGAAGAGGCTCTTTATCTGGAGATAGTATATTCGGCCCCTCGACATCAGCTCCGCGACGATCTGGTTTATAAGGACATCGTACGGCTTGTAAGGTATCTTCACGGGTTCGAGCTCCTCGTTTTGGGCCCTCCTACAGATGACCATAGACTCGAGTACATCGTCGCTGTCTAGGGCTATGATGATCCCTTTAGCCCCCCCTCCGACCCTATGCCCACTCCTCCCGACCCTCTGGAGAAGCCTGGTCACCTGCCTGGGAGAGTTGTACTGTATCACCAGGTCTATGCTTCCAATGTCTATACCCAGCTCGAGGGAGCTTGTGCACACGACCGTTCTTAGTTCACCCGATTTCAAGCCCTTCTCAGCGGCGATCCTGCTCGTCTTTGCTAGGGATCCGTGATGGATGCTGAGGGGGAAGTCCAGATCCCATATGTTGAATCTGCTAGCCAGGACCTCAGAGGTGGCCCTGGTATTTGTGAATATCAGCGTGGTCTTATGCCTCTCGACGAGCTCCTTCATCACCCTGAGCCTTGTGGCCACCTCAGGGTAGGTGTAGAGCTGTGATGCCAGGTAATAGTCCTCTGGCTCAGGTTCGGGGCAGATTATGTCGAGGCTCATCTCCCTAGCCATGGATACCTGGACCACCTCCACCTCTCGGCCAACCCCGACTAGGAATCTCCCCACCTCCTCTGGGCTGCCGATCGTGGCGCTCAGCCCTATGAGCTGGAACTCTTCCTGCGCTATCTGCCTGAGCCTCTCAAGGGCTATGCTAAGCTGGCATCCCCTCTTGTTATCGGCGAGCTCGTGGATCTCGTCTATTATAACCCACCTCACATGCCTCAGGTAGCGCCTCATCGTCCTGCCCATCAATACGGCCTGGAGGGTCTCGGGTGTGGTTATCAACATCTCCGGGGGGGATCTCCTCTGACTGTCCCTCTCCCTGTTGGTGGTGTCACCATGCCTGACGGCCAGGCTTATGTCCAGCCGGTTACACCACCATGTGAACCTATCGAGGATGTCCCTATTCAAAGCCCTCAAAGGTGTGATGTAGAGGATGCTGATACCCGGTGGACGAGCCCCTCTCATCAGGAACATGTGGAATACCGGGAGGAGGGCTGCCTCAGTCTTTCCCGTGGCGGTTGGCGAGATGAGGAGGACATTCCTACCCTCAAGGATGAGCGGTATGATCCTCCTCTGGGGCTCTGTAGGCTGGTTGAAGCCCTTCTCCTCCAGCAACCTCCTTATCGGACGGCAAAGAATTGAGAAAGGCTCCTCCACCGACTATCCCGCCAGCTCAAGATAATGAAACCGCCGAGAATAAAAACCATGCCGAGCGGGATTCGAACTCGAAGGGGTTAAATCCTTGATTTAATATTTTCTCAAACCAATGATTGAGATAGATCAGATTAAGGTGGGAGATAGATCTCTCCTTGCCTTGAAGGTTGAGATGCCCGAAGCGCCTCCTCTACTGCTCATAAGAGGTGAGAGGGGTTTCGTCATGTGTGGATACTTGAACCTGGAGGTGGCTGAGAGGCTGGGATTGGCAGCAGCCGTTGTTACAGGGGTGAAGAGCTTCGAGGACGTCTTGAACTCTCAGATAAAGGGGGCCACGACAAAGGCTTCAGCCCTCGGCCTGCAGACAGGGAAGACGGTTAGAGATGTGATAGGCCTCATCGCTTAGGATTGGGATGAATAGGGACTAAGTCGCCTCGCAGAGCATCTTAACCTTCCTCTTAGCATCCCTGAGCAGGTTCCTACCATGAGAGAGGAGTAGGATGTCGAAGTCGTAGAATAGGAGCCTCTTCAGCTCCCTCTTAGCGGTATAAGCATCTAGGCTGTACCTATCTGGTGGAGGGTGGAGGTTTCCATCCTCGTCCCCGAAGATGGTGTCCCCGGCTATGATGGCCCTCTGCCTGAATAGGTAGAAGGAGAGGTTTCCAACAGTGTGGCCCGGGACATGGATAGCCTCTATCCCTCCGCACAGGTCTATATAGTCTCCGTGCCTAAGGCCCCTGTCAACCTTAACCCCCGTCTCCTCCTCGATATCCCTCATCTCGCCCTCCCCCGAGGCGACATCCGCCCCGGTCAACTCCTTAATCCGAGCTAGGTTGCCTATGTGGTCTCCATGCCCATGGGTTAACAGTATGAGCTTCACATCCCTCCAACCCCTGCCCATTTCACTGATCGCCTTCCCTATCGTCTCTATGTCCTCAGGCATGTATCCGGTATCGAAGAGGATGAGCCCCTCTGGGCAGTCTAGGAGGTAGACTTTAAGGTCTAAACCATCGGTGGGCGATAGGCTCACACACCTAATCCCATCTATTAAGTCCCATCACCCCCTTGATAAAGGTCTAATAAGGGGCTTATAACTTTGAACATCCACTCAATAGTTTGGAGTAGCCCTCCTTCTTAACATGGTGAGTTATTTACAAGCTTGATGAGCTTCTCAGCCGCTAATGGGTTGTTTTCCAGCGAATCATATATTCCCATGATAGTCTGCTCTGGAAAATCTTTTATCAGGCTTTCAATAACCATTTTTGCTATATATCTCTTGAAGCCTTCCTCGTCAAGTTTTTGGAAATACTTTCTCCTCGCTCCCCCCTTGCAGGTCTCGGTCTCGTATTTTATAACATCATACTCGCACATCTCGTTAAGGAAGTTTATGATTGACGCTCTTGATACCGTCCTAGTTTTCAAAATCTTGTTAACATGATCACATATCTCACGGGAGGTTAATCCTTTATCTGGATTCTTCCATATTACTTCAAGAACCTTTATCTGATAATCTCTTAAAACCTTCTCCAAACCATTTCTACTCGTATCTAGAACTATCGGCAACACAAGTCACCTTTGGTGAGGGAAGTCATTGTTCTATTATAAAAGTGTTAGTATACAAGGAGATATATTGAGTATACAGGAGATCGAGATTTAGATCTCACTTCTCCAAGACGTGTCTATCTAGGACATAGCATGTCATCGTTCCCGTTAACACCCTCTTGTCTTCCACAAAGACCTCGACGGCCACCTCCCTCCTCCACCCCTCCTTTGAGACAACCTTTGCCCTTGCCCTCATCAAGTCACCCACCCTCACAGGCGCCGTGAAACGAACCTGGGAGGCCCCCAAAACGACGAAGGGGTGGTTCACGGCCAACATAGCTGCATAGTCGGCCAGGCCGAAGGTGAAACCCCCGTGGATAAGGCCCTGCTCATCCACGGCCATCTCCTCCACTGCCCGGAGCTCAACCTCGGCCTCTACATCGTCGATAATCCTGATTGGAGAGCCTACGAGAGTTTGACGAGCAAGTTTGTGGGTTCTTATCTCCATCTAAAAATCTTTACATCACACCTCTTTAAATAGAGCGATCTAGAGCGGAAATGTTAAAAGTTTTAAGATACTCCTTGGCATGATGAAACTCCTGACCTACCTATCTGGAAATGAGTACCGTTGGGGAGCCCTGATCGAGGGTGAGAATATTCTTGACCTCAACAGGGCCTTCGATAGACACCTTGGGTACGCCTTCGAGGGGGTTGAAGGCCCGTTCAAACTGGACATGATCTCCCTACTGGAGCTTGGGGATAGAGGCCTCCAAGAGGTGGGGAGGGCTGTGGGAGAGGCCCGGAGGCTATTTGCTGAGGGGGAGGGGGGCGAACTCATTAGAGATGGAACAGTCGTCAGGCTGAGCCAGGTCAAGCTGGCTGCCCCCATCCCTCGTCCCAGAAAGAACATCGTCTGCCTAGGTTTGAACTATCCTGAGCATGTGGCAGAGGGGAGCAGGGCAAGGGGGGAGCCACCCCGCCCCCTCCCCGAGGCGCCGGTCTTCTTCACGAAGCCCCCAACTTCAGTGATAGGTCCTTATGATGACATCATATATCCGAGGGTTACGGAGAGGCTGGACTATGAGGTCGAACTGGCCTTTGTGGTTGGAAGGAGAGGCAAATACATACCCAGGGAAGAGGCCTACAAGTACATCGCAGGCTACATGGCCTTCAACGATGTGACAGCGAGAGATCTCCAGAGGCGACACCAGCAGTGGTTCAAGGGGAAGGGATGTGACACCTTCGCACCGATGGGCCCATACCTGGTCACGGCCGACGAGGTCGGGGACCCGATGAATCTAGACCTCTGGCTAAGGGTTAACGGGGAGGTCCGCCAGTTCTCCAACACCAGGAATATGATCTTCGGGGTGGATGAGATCCTGAGCATCCTCTCGGATGGTATGACTGTGGAGGTTGGAGATATCGTAGCCACAGGAACCCCTTCCGGGGTTGGCTCAGCTCATCCTTCAGGGCTCCTTAAGGTCGGAGACCTCGTGGAGGCGGGTGTTGAAAAGATCGGGATGCTAAGAAACCGAGTGGTGGCCGAGGAGCCCGGATCCCCAACTTAGAAGGTTAAGGATCCCAGGGGTTCATGGTAAGCGGTTTTTGATATAAATTCTGAGATTTGAGATTCTTGGCATCACGGTGGAAACTCATTGTCGGGATCCTAGAGCTATCGTGCAGATATGCTGGTACGGGTCCGGCACCCTTAAACTCATTAAATTTTTCTCCATTACCTGATGTGAAGAGCTCCATTAAAGAGCATCTCTACTTATATATTCATCGTCCTCTGAAAAATTAATATCTTAATTTATGAAGAGATTTATTATATGCCTTTATGGTGGGCGAAAGTTTTTAAGGTTAGGTGGATGTAAAGTGGCGGAGTAAGGTACCTGACTCTATTTTGGGAAACCTTTATTATTAGGTTCTTCTGGTTTCGTCTATGGTCTTGAGGTGGAAATAGAATTATGAGCGCCCCAGCCTATTCAGGTCAACCAGTAATAATCCTTAAGGAGGGGACTGAGAGGAGGGAGGTGGC
>JAGTQJ010000072.1:7617-7759 GCA_018396515.1 Candidatus Bathyarchaeota archaeon
AATGGCCGCTAGGATCGTGGCAGAGGTAGTCAGGAGCTCCCTCGGCCCCAAGGGGATGGATAAGATGCTCGTTGACAGCTTCGGCGACGTCACCATAACAAACGACGGGGCTACTATGCTGAAGGAGATGGATGTCCAGCAC
>JAGTQJ010000069.1:0-3416 GCA_018396515.1 Candidatus Bathyarchaeota archaeon
AAGGTAGGGGGAGAGGTGATCCTCTCGGCGGACCCTATAGAGGTTCTGCCAGGATGTTGGACGACCGGGGAGATACCGAGGGTCTCCTTTGAGGATGTCTCTCCTCCCATCAGGGGAGGGAGGAGGGTCATCGTCGTCGACGGCGTGGAGATGGATGATAGGATTCTGGATGACCAAGCTCTCTTCCTAGATATCGAGGGTGTGGGGCCCATCCTAGTGACGGGTTGCGCCCACGCGGGCATCGTAAACACCCTCATCCAAGCGAGGAAGCTCTGGGGCTTCGAGAGGATCCACACCCTCGTAGGGGGGACTCACCTCCTCCAGAGGCCCGACAACTACATAGAGAAGACGATAAGTGCTCTTAAGGAGTTTAGGCCTACCCTACTAGCTCCCTGCCACTGCACAGGGTTCAAGGCCACGGCCATGCTCTGGAGGGGATTTCCAGAGGCCTTCCTCCTAAACTTCTGCGGTCGCATAATAGAGCCGGGAAGATTACCTGAGCCTCGAATCCTTTAATCTACCAGGGCTCATCCTTGAGGCCAAGGAGCCATGCGAAGATGTTGGTGACGAGGTGGATCGGGATCGTGAAGGCTAGGATCGCGGCCACCCTCTCGATCTCAGGGGTGGGAGGAACAGGGTGGGAGAGGATCACCGCGGCGGCTATGAAGCCGAGTTGATCAGCTATGGGGAGGGGCGCGCCGGGCCTCAGCCCAATCCTCCTCTTCAGGAATGAGACCGCTAGGTCTCCCAAAACAGCTCCAACAGTCATAAGGAACCCCTTCAAGGGCTGCATCTGTATAACCCCAACCGCCGAGCCCACTAGTAAACCCGAGATGAATCCCCGGATGGTCTTATGGCTTCCCAGGAGGGCGCGACCATCCCTCCATATTCTGCCCCCATCAAGGGGGGCTCCTCCCCCAAATAGGACAGGCGCCGCGTTGGCTGCATAGGCTGGAAGGTATAGGTATATTGTCTCAATGATCCAAAGCACCTCAGCCCTCATCAATCCAGATCAACCCCTGTAAGACCGGCCGACCCAATTGCAAACCTGCAGATCCTCCCTCGATCAAGGGGCTTCTCGAGGACGGCCTGTCGAACCCCTGAGGTCTGGGTGTTCTCCAGCCTTAGAATCATATCCGACCAGTACCTGAGAAGCCTCTCAGCGACGAGCTCCACCTGTGAGCCTCCAGTCCCTGGGATCCCGTGAACCTGGCCCGTCAGGAGCACCGCCGCACCGTTCCCCCTTGCAGCCTCAGATAAGAAACCCAGCTGCCTGTTTAGTTCCTTACTCGCCTGGAAGGTCTCTTCAGGGTCTCCAGCCCTAAGGCGGTAGAGGCCAGTTATAGAGTCGACCACTACAGGTGTGGGCCTCTCAGGGATGATCGTCAAGAGCCTCTCAACAATCTCGGTCTGCTCCCGGAAGCTGTTAGGCCTCATCACTATCAATCGAGTCAGGAAGCCGCTATCACCCCCGGTCATCTGGATGATGCGGCGGGTAGACACTTCATGGTCCGCATCGATATAGAATGCCTTGCCCTTCATATCTCTCTTGAGATATTCTAAGCAACAGGAGAGGGCGAGGATAGTCTTCCCCGTGGAGGCCTCTCCATATATGAGGGAGATCTCCCCGAACCTGAAGCCTCCTCCTAGAACTTCATCGAGAGAGGGGCACCCGGTTGATAGTCTTCTCTCCAATCGAAGCCCTACTAAAAATAATTTCAATCGATATAAATCAAGTTTAACTTGAAGAGGCCCTTCTAGCGATAGGGCAGCCTTCATGGGCCGGTGAGACCCCTTTAAGATATCTTATTCCAAGCTGTGGAGGTTTATTCTTTTCTAGTGGATAAAAATCTGTTGAGTGGATATAGAAATTTGAGTGGTGAATGGGGTTCTACTCTAAACCTTCGGTTCTCCTTTAAAAGGGGATAATAAAACGATTTATCTTCCCTTTTTATAGTTAGGGAATGTGGATGTGATGGAGATAGACCTTTTGAGGAGGCTCTCCAACGCCTTTGGGCCGCCCGGTGCTGAGGAGGAGCCCAGGGGGATAATGAGGGAGGAGCTCGAGGACTCGGCTGATGAGATATCCGTGGATAAGCTGGGGAACATCTTCTTCCATAAGAGGGGTGAGGAGGGGTATCCTAGGATCATGCTGGCTGCTCATATGGATGAGGTCGCCCTACTAGTCACCCACATAGAGGATTCGGGCTTCCTGAGGTTTCAAACCCTAGGAGGCATTACATCGCATGTCATGCCGGGGCAGAGGATAATATTTAGGGGGAGGCAGAGGCCCATTAAGGGCATCATAGGAACCAAGCCCCCACATATAATGACTGAGGAGGAGAGGAAGAAGCTATTCTCGATAGAGGAGCTCTTCGTCGATATCGGCGCTGGAAGCCTCAAGGAGGCGGAGGAGAAGGGATGCCACATCGGGATGATGGGGGTATTTGACGTGGAGTTCACAGAGCTTGGTGGGGGATATGTGAGGGGCAAGGCTTTCGACGATAGAGCTGGATGCGCCGCGATGGTCAAGGCCTTCAAGGCCTTGAAGGGGTCCCCATACAACCTCGTAGCGGTTGGAACGATCCAGGAGGAGGTGGGGCTAAGGGGGGCGAGGACAGCGGCCTGGCAGGCTGACCCAGACTACGCCCTGGCGATAGAGGGGACCTTCGCCTCGGATGTGCCCGGCTCAAAGCCCCACGAGATCTCAGCAAAGCTCGGAGGCGGACCTGTAATAACAATAGCGGACAATTCGATAATAGCCCACCCAAAGGTGCTCAGGACCCTAATAGAGGCTGCTGAAGCTGAGGACATCCCCTACCAGTTCAAAAAGGTCCCAAGGGGAGGGACAGATGCAGGCGCCATCCACCTCACGAGGGCTGGGATCCCCAGCGGCGTCGTCGCCATCCCCTGCAGATACATCCATGGACCAGCCTCAGTAGCCCACATAGATGACATAGAGAACACGGCAAGGCTTGTTGAGGCCTTCATAAGGAGAATATCAACAAAATAGTCCGATAGTGCAGCAACCCATTAGAAGGAGAAGCCCGTTTTCACTTAATCTTCAATAACCCTTTTAAGAGTGGAAATCTAGGATTTAAACATTGGATCTGAAAATGTTAAATCTTTTGCTTTTTGACTTAACTCAAAGAGATCATTATGGACATATAAAATTTTCCCAGTTAAACCTCAATATATGTGATAGAAGCTAACATAAGATATGAATTAAGACACAAAGCTTAATCTTATACAATTTAGTTTAAAGTTTATGTGTTCTTAACATGTCAGATGTAGAGCCGCCGCTGGCTTCCTCCCGGCCCTTATCATCTCGTTGAAGATCTCGCATGCTTCCCCTGTCCTAACAGCGAAGAGTTTTATCCCCCTATCTGCTAGCGCCCTTCTCACGTCATCCCCGA
>JAGTQJ010000069.1:3423-6195 GCA_018396515.1 Candidatus Bathyarchaeota archaeon
CATTCCATGGACCCCCTGACCAACAACCAAGACCTCGATATCGGAGTCTAGGATCATGGTAATATCCTCAAGGCGGAGCCTGTGTCCCTCAACCCTCCACCAGTTCTCCTTTACATACCCCGGGAGGATAATGAGATCCCTATCATACTCAACCCCATCAACGATTATCCTTCCAAATCTATAGGATTCAATCATCAGGAGATAACAAATTCATCCAAGGCAAAAGTTTTACCCTTGTAAATGATGATAGGCCCCAACACCTAGATCATCCGTAGCAATCATCTGGTTTGGCTGCGCTATAGGGCTAGCTGGCTATGGCTCAAAATCCTTAGCCTTCTAATTGCAGACATGAGGTAGTAGCAGATGGTTTTTTGATCCGATTTATGTTCTTAGGTTTGTTTTATGTCTGATTATATCGCCTAAGCATTGAAACATATGGTAAAGGCAACAAACCCCCTTTATGAAACCATTCTGGGCGGATCCTGCCCATATATCCATGTGGATTAGTCCGCTCGGGAGATCAAGTGGACACCAAAACCACTACCGATAATTCTTTAGGTAGGAGTGCGAACCTATAAATCGGCCGAAATGTTTGGACAGCAGGTCCTAGACTTGATTTTTCCATCGCGTGTCCTTTTCGGGATAGGAACGAGAGGTAGGGTGGGTTCCCTAGCCGGAGAGCTATCCTCTGGAAGGTCAGCTCTAATCCTGACGGATAGGAATCTTGAGAAGATGGGCTTCATAAAGGAGATCAGGGAGCATCTTGAGGAGGCGGGGTTCCGCGGCGAGGTCTTCAGTGAAATAGAGGCAGAGCCCCAGGAGGAGACCGTCCTGAGGGTTGCGGAGCATGTGAGAAGCCTGAAGCCGGATATAATAATCGGCGTGGGGGGTGGAAGTGTCCTTGACATGGGTAAAACGGCCTCGGTCATGGCCACCAATCCAGGAGACCCCCTGGAATACTTCGGAGCCCCCCTAATGCCCGCTAAAAGATCACCGGAGAGGCGGGGAGCCCCGAAGATCCTCATCCCAACCACAGCTGGAACGGCAAGCGAGGTGACCCAGTTCGCCGTCATAATAGACAGGGATAGGAGGACGAAGAAGGTTCTCTCATCCCCCTATGCCATGGCGGATCTGGCCCTGGTCGACCCCTCCCTCACATCCTCCATGCCGCCGCGCCTCACGGCTGGCTGCGGCATGGACGCTCTCAGCCACGCGATAGAGGGCTACATGTCCCTTTGGTCCAACCCCCTTACAGACTCGGTATCCCTCGAGGCCTCGAGGCTGATATTCGAGAATCTGAGGAAGGCCTACTATAATGGCGGGGATATGATGGCGAGGTATCACATGTCCCTAGCTGCGTCGATGGCCGGGATGCCCCTCGCCAACGCTAGGGTAGTCTTGGGCCATTCCATAGCCCAGGTTATCGGACCGAGGTATGGATTACCCCACGGTATCGCTTGTGCTATGGCCCTGCCATACGCCATGAGATACAACCTTCCAGTTTTGGTAGAGAAATTCTGCAGGCTAGCCTGGTACATGGGGATAGAGCTGAACGGGGTTAAGGGGAGATCCGCGGCTGTGAGGGTGGTGGAGGAGGTCTCAAACCTCGCAGGGGAACTCAGGATCCCTTTGAGCCTGAATGAATTGGGGATAGCAAGGGAAGATCTTCCAGAGATCGCTGAGGACATAATGAAATACCAGCCACGCCCCAACAATCCGAGGCTCCTAGTCAAAGAAGACTTGAAGGAACTATTAGAAGATATGTGGAATGGAAAGATCATATAAGAAGAAGCAAAGTTAAATATAATATATTTAACTGGAAAATAACCCTTTCAAGGTAAAGATTGGAAGAGATTCGAAGAGGTATGAATAATTCAGATGCGAGATATATATCTTTGAGCTTTGAGTTATGTGGAATTGAGGACCAACTAGCTTTATTGTATATTAGCTAGAAGTGCAGCGCGGAGCTCAGGCTTCCGAGCGTCCTCGGGTGGTATCGACCGGCCGGATGCGATCCGATCCCACGTCCTAGGCCATGGGTATCGTCTCGCCGATACCTCGCCTGGGCGCATGTTATGGAGCTCAACGCAGGCTAACCCGCGTCTGGCATCCCGCTTTCAATCCCTTTTCAGGGATCTAGGCGTATGCCGCCCTATAACATGCTTTTATCCGCGCTGCACTATATAGAACGCAGCCAGATTTATTTTATTATTTTGTTGCATGGATCTTCTAATGGTCGGTAGATTTTCATCAAATTTCACTGAAAATTGACACATAAATGCGAATAATGTCTCAAAATTTTATAACAAAAATAGAGATGCTGTGAACATTTCAAAAAATTTCCATCCGTCCTAGTTTAATGCGTTAGGGGGCTACACTTATCACTATACATCCCTGTGACCTAGTGCTTATTGGAATTTTGGGGTGAGGCCCTCGTTTTGGTAGAAAGATATAAATGAGTGGTTCTTCTCTTCAGAGAGGACCGTAGAGGGCCGCTTTGGCTTGTCGTCTAGGGATAAGTGGAGGAGAAAGGAGTGGTATGAGGTCTACCTTCCGAGGTACTTCGGAGAATCCAAGATAGGTGAGACCATAGCAGACGATCCATCCAAGATAATAGGCCGGGTTCTCGAGACGACCCTTGCTCAGGTCACGGGTGACTTCTCTCAGGATTACATTAAACTCTACTTCCAGGCCACGAGCGTTGATGAGCATGGGGTGAGGACCATATTTAAGGGTCATGAGTACCTTAGGGACTATCTTGGATGGATCGTC
>JAGTQJ010000069.1:6221-6873 GCA_018396515.1 Candidatus Bathyarchaeota archaeon
CATATTCAGGGTTAACACCCTCGATGGGTTCAAACTCAAGGTCGCTGTCGTGGCCCTCACCCAGACACGGATAAAGACATCCCTGGAGAAGAAGATAAGGAGCATTATGAAGAGGATTGTTGAGGAGAAGGCTAGAAACCTAACCTTCGAGCAGATGGCCCACGAGATAGTCCTTGGAAAGCTGGCCTCCGACATCTATAATGAGGCGAAGAAGATAGCAGCCCTTAGGCATGTTGGGGTTAGGAAGTCCGAACTCCTCATGACCCCCAACTGAGACCTATATCCCTTAAATGCCTACCAATAGAATATTTTAGAAGTCGAGCCCTTGAACCCAAGAAGAAGGGTCGCTAGGGAGGCAGCCCGCCTACTCTATCTCGGCCTTGCGGAGGAGTTCATACAGGCTAAAGAGATGGCAGCCCAAGCCCTAGGAGAGGATGCCCTTCCCAGCAACTACGAGGTCGCTTTGGAGCTGGACCAGATCGCAGATGAGGAGGAGGGGATCGAGAGGAGGAGGCTCCTCATAAGGCTGAGAGAAGAGGCTCTAAGAGTGATGAGGATTCTTGAGGGGTTCAATCCTAGGTTGATCGGAAGTGTTTGGAGGGGAACAGCCAGGATGGGGAGCGACATAGATATAGTAGTATTCGCCTCAGAG
>JAGTQJ010000069.1:6890-7890 GCA_018396515.1 Candidatus Bathyarchaeota archaeon
AAGGCTACGGGAGGCTGGTCTAGCTCCTGATAGGGAAGACCTTGTAACCCTTAAGAAGGGTAAACCTATAAACTCTGTACATATCAAATCAAGGCTTGAGAGCGGGAATGAGGTGGAGGTAGCGGTCAGGCCCCCAGATGTCTCGAATATCTATGAGAGGTGCGACATCTATGGAGACCTGAAGAGAGGGCTAAGCATCCGAGAACTCGAGGAGGTCTTGAGTAGGGATCCCCTGAGAGTTTTCATCCCAAAGAGGCGACGTGATTGAATCCCAAGCTCTTCGGAACATCTGGGATTAGAGGAGTGGCGAACGTGGATATAACTCCAACCCTCTCCCTATGGGTTGGGGCGGCCCTAGCATCAACTCTAGGAGGGGGGGAGATACTTGTGGGGAGAGATGTGAGGCTCACGGGGGAGATGCTGGAGTCCGCCCTCATCTCAGGAATATTATCCTGTGGGGGAGGCGTGAAGAGGCTGGGCATCCTTCCAACGCCCAGCATAGCCCTCCTAACCAAGGAGCTCGGGGCGGACTCAGGGGTCTCATTGACGGCCTCCCACAATCCTCCCCAGTACAACGGCATCAAGCTCTTCAACTCGACGGGTATGGCATACACCGCAGAACAGCAGATGAGATTGGAGGAGATCATAGATAGGGAAGAATTTAAACTGTCGGAATGGGATGCTACAGGCTCAGCAGTATCAGCGGATGAGAGGTGGAGGTATATAAAGGCCATCGCAGATAAGGTCAAGCCCGACCATAAGGGTAGGATCATCTGCGACCTCTTCAACGGCTCCACATGCACAGTCGCGCCGAGGCTGTTCGAGGAGGTTGGGGTGGAGGCCATTATCATCAATGGACACCCCGACGGCCATTTCCCCTCTGGAACCCCAGAGCCCACCCCCATGAGCCTCAGGAGGCTCGGGGCGATGGTTAAGGCTATGGAGGCCGAGATCGGATTCGCATTCGATGGGGATGGGGATAGGATGATGGCGGTTGATG
>JAGTQJ010000075.1 GCA_018396515.1 Candidatus Bathyarchaeota archaeon
GGAACCCTGGCCTCTTCGGTTGCGGGGTTGTATCCCGGAGCGTGGATTTGGAGCCTGTAGGGGCCGGGTATTAGGCCTTCGAGGTGAACCTTCCCCTCCTGGTTTGTGGTCCCTTTTAGGGGTTGCTGGCCCTGGGGCTGGTTGGTGGACTCGACAACTGCGCCCGGTATGGGTTTTCCAGCCTGGTCTGTTACATGGATCTGGAGGCTCCCCCTCTGGATCACTGGGTTGATGGTCACCCTGACGGTTCCATTCCCCGTCAGATACCCCTTCTTTGAGGCCTCGGCGGTGATGGTGCATATGGTCTTCTGGTAGACCTTTGGGGCGGTATACTCAACCGTGTATATTCCTCCCCCCTCCTCCCTCACCGCTGTGAACTCTCCTCCCCCATCCGATGAGAGCTTGAGGGTTGCCCCCCTAGCCGGGCTCCTCCCCTCATAGGTGACGTTGGCCTTCAAGTATACCCTCCCGCTAGAGTTTACGATATCAGGCTCGGCTGAGATGGTGACGTTGAGCCGGATGAGGTCTATGAGGTGGGTTGTAACCGTGGCTTGGCCTGAGGTGTAGCCCGGGGCGATGGCGGTTATAATCGTCTGGCCCGGGACATAGGTGGAGTAGAACCTCGCCAAGGTATGGGTTCCGCCGTAGGGTATGACAACCCTCTGGGTGATCAGGCCAACATCACTCACTGATGAGAAGAGATCAACGGCTACATCTCCCTCCGGATCCTTGGCCGGGGTCCCCCCGTGGTCCTGAAGCTGAACCACGATCACCTCCGATGAGTTCCCATCCGCCGGGATGCTCGGGAGGCCGGGATATACAACCAGCTTTGATGGGACAGGCCCAACCGTGGTGAGGGAGGCCTGACCCGTAGTGTATCCAGAGGCCGCGGCCGTGATGACGGTACTCCCGGCCCTATAGGTGGAGTGGAAGCGGGCTGATGAGGAGGTTCTACCCATATGGATGGTCAGGGAGCCGTCGACGAGGCCTACGGAGGCGCTGCTGGATGAAAGGTCAACCCTTAAATCGGCGGGCGCCCTTGCAGGTCTTCCCTTGGAGTCTTGGAGCTGGATATATACGGAGTCGTATGAGACCCCTTCGGCCGGGACCTTGGGAGGGGCTATGAAGACCTTCAGGCTCCTAGGGTCATCGCCAGGCTCCTCCGTCTTGACCGATGTCTGCCCCGCCGAGTAGCCCGACGCCATGGCCGTTATCACCGTAGACCCCGGAGCCAGGCCAGAGTAGAAGGGGATTTTGACATAGGTCTCCCCGGCCCTTATAACCGCGAGGAGGGGACATGAGCCCACCGTCATGTTAGAGGAGGATAGGGTTACCCAGACATCTCCGAGGGGAGCCCTCGCCGGAGACCCGCCATCATCCTGGAGCTGGACCACTATCGCCTCGTAGACGCCCCCATCCGCGGGGATAACTGGAGGGGCGATATAGACCGCAAGCTTAGTCGGCACGGGTCCCGTGGTGGTCATGGTGGCCTGGCCCGTGATGTAGCCGGGGGCCGCGGCGGTTATCATGGTGGATCCAGGGGTATAGGTGGTTTGGAACCTCGCCACCGTGTGGCTCTTCTCCTTGGGGATGGTGACCGTGGGCTCCACCGAGCCCACATGGATGCTGGAGGATGAGAGGTGGATCACCACATCCTCGGGAGCCCTTGCAGGTCTCCCCTTGGAGTCCTGGAGCTGGATGAAGACGGCCTCGTAGACACCGTTGTCCGCGGGGATCTTCGGTGGCCCCACGAAGACCTTGAGCCTCAAGGGCTCAGAGGGCTCAGTAGCCCCGCTCACCGATACCAGGAGAAGCCCAGAACTCAGGAGTATCAGAGCCACCCCAACAAAGAGGCCCCTAGACATCAACCCACCCCTTCTAGGAGGCCAAAAACTTAAATCATTTATTTACTCAAAACATAGATTAAAAATTCAAGAACATGAAAAACAAAAATAAATAAAATATTTGTATCCGGCCCACAGTAAATCTTCATAACCCTTAAAATCCAAAAGCGGTTCCAACGGGAATGCCTGGATGACTCACTCTTTATGGGAACACGTTGCAGTGAGAAAGATGCCCCATGAAAGGGACCTAGAAGATACTGTTTCAGGTAGATGAGGATAGCGAGGGATGAGCTTGAGCACTTCCTACAGGAGGGTCATGGAGTCAGCAGCTGGGATAAGCAGGGTTCTCCATGACTTCCTAGACTCCATAATATTGTTGATGGCCCTTCATCATTGTGAAGAAATAGCAATTCTAGACAGGAGGACAGTAGATGCCTACAAGGAAGAAGACATAAGAAGCATAAATCCAGACTTAAAAGTAATACAACTTTAAGCTCACTCTAATGGCTTCTATCTTCGTTTATTCCGTCCGCACAAGCCAGCCCAGGAGGTTAGGCCCTCTGATCCGATCCAGCATTTCCCTGCGACCTTAGTCAGGACTACAGCACAGGTAATAGCTCTTCCAATTCTGTCATGATTTTACCTTTAGCTCTGATAAACTCCATCATATCCCTTGATCCCATTGATCTCAATTCGATGTCTCTCCAGGCCCACCTCAGGTCCCCTTTGGCTAGCTCTTAAGAGGCTGGGGGCCTCTCGATAGGCTCTAACCCAAGAAGAAGTATAGGATCCCTCCGGGGAGGATGAGGAGGGCTCCAAGGAGAAGCCCGGTGCAGGCTGCGCAGAGGGCTCTTCCAAAAATGTTTATGGTGTGGGCTTTGAACCTCCCACAGTCTGGATGGTGGCCTTTGATGCTGAAGGCTGAACTTCGAATTCTCCCCACTGCTTCAGGGGTTTAACTCCTCCCCCTTTGGTTGAATGGGGTATTCTTGAGCATCTCCTCGGGGATAGGGTGGCGGATATACCCCGTAGGCAGATCGCTAATAGGATCGAGCCTATGAGGGGTTTCCTCTAGGAAAAGGCCATCGGTCCCATGATGGTGGATGGCGAGGGGGAGAACCATAGCCAATCCTACGAGGGATAGGGCAGGGAGGTGGAGGAGTAGGAGAAGACGGGCAGGAAACAGAGAGAAGACGACCTCTTCTCCTGTGGCCTCCCTAACCACCCTTGGTCCTGTTACGAACCTCGTGCTTATCCCTCTAACCATGATTATGAAGTCCATCAGAGCTGGGCAGTACGAGGCTCCACCCGCAGTAGGTCCTGCTATGACCGCTATCTGAGGTATCACACCAGAGGCTGCAACATTCCTCCTGAAGATCTCCCCATAACCCGAAAGCGAGGCAACCCCTCCTGGATCCTCGCCCCTCCTGGTCATGGAACCCTATCACGGGAGCCCCAATCTGGAGGGCTAGGTCAAACACTTGGCTTCTTCGCGTGCATCTCTCCTAGAGAACCCCCATAAAGCTGAAGCCCTGCGAATAGACGACTGCCCTCCTCCCCTCGATCCTTCCGAAGCTCGTGACAACTCCATCTCCAGGTCTCCTTCTCCTATCCATACCGAAGGAGGTTGCCCTGTGCTCAACGAAGCCACCAAACTCGAGGCTTCCGGGATCCAGGAGCACATCTATACGCTCCCATGCGGATAGTCTCCCCCTCTTATGCTGCCTCTCTCGCGAGATTCCTCAACTCCTCTCTCCGAACTCTTAGCTCATCCGGAGGATCCTGGGGCTTCATTAAGGCTCCTCAGTCCATTTAGCAACGACCTATATTAAATCGAGAACCTTCGAAGTTTGGGCTGAAAGGCTCAGCTCAGATTGAGTAGGGGTTTAGGATGTCTCCTTAACCCATAAATTGATTTCCCTTATAAATCGGGTCGGATTACTTCCATGGATATATTTGACCTCTATTGAACAGAACTATAGATTTTTATGGTGACTTAGGAGCTAGCCCTATCCGAGATAAGAGGCCTCATTCACCCTCACAGGGTTATATTCTCTACGAGGGAAACGGCGTCAAGAGTCCTCGG
The DNA here is from genome assembly GCA_018396515.1 of Candidatus Bathyarchaeota archaeon. Taxonomy (GTDB): domain Archaea; phylum Thermoproteota; class Bathyarchaeia; order TCS64; family TCS64; genus JAGTRB01. The sequence continues at coordinate 3,931 of JAGTQJ010000075.1, forward strand.
AGAGTTAAAGGAGTCGGGTAGGTACGAAGCTGTAGTGAGATCCAACGGAAAGATAAGGCTGGTTACTGTGAGACCTCCTCGGAATAGAACAACCAGGGCAGATAAGGATAGATAGGATATGGAGAATTACAGGATGTGTTCCACCCAATATAAGGGTGATAGAGCTATCTCAGACCTTGATCTTGATAAGGAATAATATACGAGCTATCCCCGTTGAGGAAGACGGAAAGATACTGGGCTGCATCTCCCAGTTGGATGTGATCAGAGCAATGGGCGTCGTAGAAGAACTCAGGAATCTACGTGAAGGGATTGATGAGGAGACCTGTAGACTCCCTGGATGTAAACGAGAGGATCTCTCTAGCCCGCGGGATAATGCTAGAAAGAGGCTTCAGCCCTATACCCATAGTCGAGTATGGGAGACTTGTAGGCGTCGTGACAGCCGAGAGCATAGTCCACAACTTCATAACCCCGATCTCTAAGACAACGAGGGGGGAGAGGATAGGTGAAAAGGTCGAGAGGTTTCCGGGTGTAGAGGGTTCCAGAAAGGGCTTGAGATGGAGTTCGGTTTCGAGGAGCCGTTGAGATCGACCCTCTGCGGGGAGATACAGAGCAAGATCTAAGGTCGCCCCTTCGACTTAAGGGATGAAGCCGATAGAGGCCCTCCTAGCCGGCGGAGGGCATGGAGATAAAGGTTGCCTGAAGGTCTGTGGAATAGCGGCTGAGGTAACGGCGGGGGCGCTTCTAAACCTTAAATAGAGAAGGCCAAACTAATAGGGTGGGGCTCATTGGATTTCTAGAGGAGATGAGAGACCGGGTTTAAATTCTAGAGGTGGTACTGGAGAGGTGGGGCACCTTAAATTTTAAATTCTTCGAATAGAGCCTCAAGATTAGCTGTAGGCTTCCCCTTCTCATCACTTATCCTCTGTTTAGCTGGAGGGCGCTCGAGGTAGAAGGGTATCCTTTGGACGATGCGCTCCTCGTAGATCGTCGAAACCTCGCTCTTATAGAATACTCCTATCGGTATTCTCTCCCCCCACTCATTTGATTTTATGAGGGCTGCTGAGAGCTGAGTCTCCTCGGGCTTTCTCACAACAGGGTCATAGCCTGTCTCCTCAAGTTTATAGATCCTAGGTCTTGGCTTGCCAGTCTCTGGATCCCTCCTATCCTCCCCTCCATACCATTCCTTTGTTGTTATGTCATTATAGGTTGGGCAGGGCTGGAGGATCTATATAAAGGCCATCCCTCTATGTTTTATTCCCTCCTTTATCGTCTCCTTGAGGTGTCTGAAATCGAAGGCGTAGGATCGGGCTATGAACGTGTAGCCAGTCATAAGGGATATGGCGATGGGGTTTAGGGCCTGATTCATATTGGGCCTCGCTAGAGACTTTTCTCAATCCCAGCCCTAGTGTAGGGGATGCCTGCCCCTTCGTCAAACCGTAGACCCCGTTATTGTGGAATAGATATGTCATGTCTATATTTCTCCTTCCCGTGTTCACGAAGTGTCCGGCTCCTATCCCTAGGCCATCCCCATCTCCCCCTATAGCTATAACCTCGAGGCCGGGGTTGGCCAGTTTAATGCCCACAGCGAAGGGGAGAAGCCTGCCGTGGAGGGTATGAACACCATATGCATTGACGAAGTGGGGGGTCTTTCCAGAACAGCCTATACTCGAGACAAGAACTACCTGGTGGGGCTCTAGACCCAGCTCTGCGAGGGCTCCCTGAAGGGCCATGAGAATCCCGAAATTCCCACAGCCTGGGCACCAGTCCACATAGACATCTGTCTTATAAATCTTGATATCAAGGGCCATGGGTCAACACCTGCCTTTCAGGAGCTTCGCCCCTGAGTATTCTCTCCAGAGCCTCGTAAACCTCCGTAGTAGTCATAGGTCTTCCATTATACTTTAGGACATAGAAGTTCATCGGGATACCCGTCTTCTCCATTATGATACTTCCCAGCTGAGCTGAGTAGTTCATCTTCGACATCTATTATGTTGTCTCTGTCTCTTAGGGTTTGAAGATATATATGAGGCTGGGAAGGGGTGGACCATCCTCACCTGGATGAAGCCTATTTTGTATCTCCTCCTCAGCCTCTCCAAGGCCTCTAGGATCGCCCCCTTAGGAGAACCCCAGCTCAGGATAATGTTGTCTGAGTCTTCATCCCCGAAAAAGTTGAGCTTCTCCTCTTAATGGAATCTCCTTCTCTATCAACTCGAGTTTTCTCATCCTCTTCTCAACCATTGAGGTTCTCATGGATGAATTGTTCAGTTATGTGCCCATACTCGTTATGCTCGTCTCCAGTATACCAATGCACCCCTCCTCTAGACCCTAGGAGAGATGGCGTCCTCCATAATCCTAAAACGTCTATACTCTTCTTCGGGACCCACCCAATCTAGAACCTTCCCCCTATCAACTCTATATTCCTCCACCCCGAATATTGCGTAGGTCTTATAGCTGTCGGCTAGGGCCTTATCCACAAGATGTATCACTGGAAGTTGATATCTCTCAGCATAGTTGAAGGCCTTCGCCGCGTCGTAGAAGCACTCCTTAATATCCCCGGATGCTAGCACGATCCGGGCGAACTCCTCATGTCCTGCATGGATCGCGAACCTGAGGTCGTCCTGCTCGTGGCGGGTTGGAAGGCCCGTGGAAGGGGCCCCCTCTGATAATAGGTTATAACCACGGGTACCTCATTGTTCCCAGCCCAGCCTAGGCCCTCAACCATGAGGGAGAAGCCAGGGCCTGAGGTCGAGGTCGCAGCCCTAGCACCAGCTAAGACCGCTCCATTAGCAATGTTTATAGCCGCCAGCTCATCCTCTGCCTGCAGGACTAGGATGGAACCCTCCCCATCGATGGTCTTAAAGACTTCGTGGGATTCGAGAAACCAGCTCTCATCCCCGGCGGGAGTTATTGGATAATATATCTGCATTCTACAGCCACCTAATATCTTACCCAGAGCTATCGCCTGATGATCCTGTAGAAGGATCCTCTCCTCTGACGGGCCAACTTTCTCAAGGCTGAAGCCAAGCCCCTCTGGAAAGGCCTTCTCGGCGTATTTGTAGGCCTCTCTAAGTGCCAGAATATTCATCTCGGCGATCTTAGGCCTCGATGAGAAAGTCGACATCACAGCCTTCTCCACGAGGCTAATATCATATCTCAATAGGCTGAAGGAGATCCCTATAGATAAGACGTTGAGCATGGGCATGACTCTTGTCAAGCCCATACCTAAAATTTCAGAGCTTCCTCAAGAGTTCCATATATGAAACACGAAAGATCTTTCCTCCTCTCAACCTCTTCTTATCAGATCCTGAACAGTTCCTCCTATCCCCTATCCTTCAGCTGGGCTTTAAGCTCCTCTTTGAACTCTTTAGGCAGTGTGGGTATATCAAATAGCTCTTTTCGATCCCCTCAGCATCGAGTATGAGGCCGCCTCCGGGTGAGACCTCATCGAAGTGTCTAGCGACCGTCTCATGGTCGAAGGCGGCCAGAAGGTCCACATCATTCACATTCGCTAGGACCTCTCTGGGTGAGACCCGTATATGGAAGTAGCTATGTAAACCCTTGATATTAGAATGATACTCCCTTTTCCCATAGAGGTGGAGGCCTCCATATCCACATGCCCTACTGAATATGGTGGCTGCTGTGTCAACCCCGCTTCCC
>JAGTQJ010000071.1 GCA_018396515.1 Candidatus Bathyarchaeota archaeon
TGTTATCATCAATGGAGAAATAGCCGTGGAGGGGGGTGTCTACAAGGGCGTGAGGGCTGGCAGAGCGCTTAGAAGGGTGCCTAAGAAGAGCTTAAGATTTTAGGATTTGAGACCATCCTTTAATCGGTATAGATGGGGATTGCGGTCGAGGCCTCGGGGCTAGTGAAGAACTATGGAGGAGTCCAGGCATTGAGGGGCTGCAGCTTCAAGGTAGAGGAGGGGGAGGTCTTCGGGCTCATAGGCCCGAACGGGGCTGGAAAGACCACGACTCTGAGGATAGTTGGAACCCTTATCAAGCCTACCATGGGCTGGGTCAAGGTCTTCGGGGTCGACACGGTGGAAGGGGCGAGCGAGGTTAGGAGGATGATAGGATACCTTCCAGAGGATGCGGGCGCCTACCCAAACCTATCGGGGATGGAGTACCTGAGGTTCATGGCGGGTTTCTACGCCAGAAGATCAGACATCGAAGCCGTCGTTAATGAGGGAATACAGATCTCCGGTTTGGGAGAGAGGCTGGGGGAGAGGATCAAGGGCTATAGTAAAGGTATGACTAGGAGGCTACTGCTGGCGAGGGCTCTGATGGTGAGGCCTAGGCTTGCGATCCTAGACGACCCGACAGCAGGCCTAGACATAGTGCACGCCCACCATATAAGGGTGAAGATAAAGGAGTATGTGAAGAGGGGGGGCCTAACAGTCCTCCTCTCAAGCCACAACATGTTGGAGGTGGAGTACCTATGCGACAGGGTGGCCCTAATAGATAGGGGAATAATAATCGAGGAGGGGGGGCCGGAGGAGCTTAAGGACAGATACGGGGCCGAGAATCTGGAGCAGGTCTTCCTAGAGGCGACGAGAATTGGTTAGGATTCTTCTAGCCCTTATGGTTAAAGAGGTTAAGGAGCTGGTCAGAGACCCAAAGATCCTACTTGGCGTGGTATTGATGCCTCTCATCCTCTTCCCGATAATCGGATCAGCCATAGGTGTATCCCAGGAGTCTGCTGTTAGAGCTGCCTCATCCTCCCCCATAGCCATCTACGACGAAGACAAAGGCGAGGCCTCCCAGCGCCTCATCGGATTTCTCGAAGAGAACGGCACAGTCATAACCCTTGAAGCCTCATCCCTCGGAGAGGCCTTAACCGAGCTGGAGAAAGGGGGCTATCCCACCCTCCTCCATATACCCCTCGGCTACTCGGCGAATATCACGTCGGGCCGTAAGGCTATGGTGAGGATCTATGCAAACCTGAGGGATCTAACCATCACCGAGACGGTAGGGGCTGAGGCAGCCGCAAACCTCATAAACATATACAGTTATCAGGCTTCGCTGAGCAGGATAGAGAGGCTGCTTGGCGAAGTAGGAGCCACTTATGAGGCTGAGGCTGTGAGGAGCCCGATAGCCATACACTACTCATCGTTGGTCAAGGGCTCCCTGATTGAGGCTCCACCCCATTCTATAATCGGTCTGGTCATCTCCCAGAGCATCCTGCTCCCCGTACTGGTGATGGTCATGCTGATGTTCGCTATACAGATGGCAGCCACGAGTATAGCCATCGAGAAGGAGCAGAAGACCTTCGAGACATTGATGACCCTCCCCATAGACCGGCTAGCCATCCTGGCGGGCAAGCTAGGGGGCTCCACAGTCGTTGCCATCCTCGGATCCATAGCGTACATGTTCGGCTTCAGCTTCTACATGGGTTCGGCCCTGAGATTCGCATCTCAGACGCCATTACCCATCGGTGAAGTTGTGTTAAGCCCCAGCCCAATAGGGCTCCTCCTACTCGGATGCATCATATTCATAACATTGGTCTCAGGGCTTGCCTTGGCCATCTCCCTAGCCATCTTCACCGATAGTGTACGGGCTGCTCAAAGCCTGGTGGGGGTGGTCGTCATCCCAGTTGTAGTCCCAGCGATCATATTGATGTTCACAAGCCTAGAGAACCTTCCAACCTGGTTCAGGTGGATACTCCTCATGGTTCCCTACACCCACAGCATCATATCATCAAAGGCGGCTCTCCTAGGAGACTATTTTGGAGCAGTTGGCGGCATACTCTACATAAGCATCTTCACAGGAATCACACTATATATAACCTCCCGTCTATTCTCAACGGAGAGGATAATAACCTCGAGGATAGGCTTCAGGAGGGGCCTAAGAACCAAGAGTAAAGAGTAGAAAAACCCCCATCCCGGTGAACGTAAATAATAAATTCTTGAAGCTTCATTCTCTCGGGGAAGGATGGGGATGGTTTGAAGCTGAACGGAGTGAAAGGCATCGTCTTCGACCTTGATGGAACCCTGATAAGCTCAAAAATAGATTTTCTCGGGATGAAGAGGAATATAATCTCACTTCTGGAGTCTAAGGGGATCCCCGAGGGCCTTCTATCCCCCAATGAGACAACGGTGGAGATCTTGAGAAAGGCCGAGAGGGTATGGGGAGGGAGGCCTGAGGAGGAGTGGAGAGAGATACTGAGAGTGGTAGAGGGGATAATGGATGAGGCTGAGATCGACGCCCTCCCGACGGTTGTCGAGGTGGAGGGAGCGTCTGAGGCTCTGAAGAGGATGAAGGAGATGGGCCTGAGGCTGGCCGTGCTAACGAGAGGCCACCGAACATACGCTTTGAAGGCCCTTGAAAAGACTGGGATGCTCAACTACTTCGATATCATCCTAGCTAGGGGTGAGACACCAGAGCCTAAGCCGAGCCCCGTAGCCCTACTCCACGCCACGGCCATGATGGGGCTTAAACCCGAGGAGGTTCTACTGGTTGGAGATCACAGGATAGATATGGAGTGCGCGGAGAGGGCGGGTTGCAGATTCATAGGGGTTCGAACTGGACCGTTGGGCGAGGCCTCCTGGGGGCAAAATAAGCCCCATATCCTCTTGGACGGCCTAAAACAGCTAACCGAATACCTATCTGGAGAAAAATAGAGAACGTGAGAGGAGGTATCTGTAGGATCTAATTTGTTATCATTGGAGGAGGCGTTATATAGCCGGTCTCTTATCGAATTCTATAAACCCGGATGCGATGGTGTCTGACAGGCCAGAGGGCTCTTAGTCTCTAGGCATGCCTCGAGATGAGGGGTTGAACTCTTCTGAAAGAAGTTATGTATTGGAGCCCCCTTCTTAAGCCAGGCGAAAAGGAAGATTCTGTATATAACTAAAAATTTAATAGATACCTTTTTATCGAGTTATTGGTTTATAGAAGGGTTGAAAGCACCCTTCTGCTATGCTTGGAGGTGGTGTGGTGTCGAGTAAGAGTGAGGATTACATGCAGAAGCTTAAGCAGGCCATGGCGATCCTTAATAGGGTCGCGGAGGATAATACGACTCCGAGGAACATCAGGAGGACTGCAAAGCAGGCGTATGACATACTCCTAGACGAGAGCTTGAGCATCGCTGCAAGGGCGGCTAACGCGATCGATCTCCTCGATGAGATCTCACAGGATCCAAACATGCCGATGTACACCCGCACCCGAATATGGAGTGCCATAAGCTTCCTCGAAGGGATAAGAGATTAACCTCAACAATCGACCAAAGATAGGTTTAAGCTCCTACAGGAGCAGCATTAGGTGAGTCAATTGTATAGACGTGTACGCGTAGAAGGGGGACGGAGATTAGAGGGGTTAGGGATCATAGCCATCGTGCTCATCATCATAATAGCAGGCGTCCTAGTCTTCAGCGTCGGCCAGATAGGAGTGGGCTTTGTGGCAGTCATCGCCGACCCTTTCACGGGATCCGTCACATCAGTCGGGGATGGGGCCAGCGCACGCTACTTCTTCAAGCCTCCATGGGCAACCGTATATAAGATCTATGTCGCGACTGACAGCGTTAACATGTGGTCGGAGGGGGAGGCCCGCGGAGACTTCCCAGCCGTACCCTGCCTAACCAAGGACGGGTTGAGGGTCGATGTAGATATAACCGTTAGATGGAGCATCTCCCCCTCCAAGGCCTTAGACCTCTTCAAGCGTTATCCAGGAATGGACTGGAAGGATAGAGCGATCATTCCTATAATAAGGGAGACTATAAGGAATCTAATAGTAGGCTTCACCGCCATTCAGACCATAGAGGAGAGGGGGGTCATCAGCGCCCTGATGGAGAAGACCTTAGTTGAGGCCTTCAAAAGGGAGGCCTCCCTCGCGGACGCGGTGGTCCTTGAAGCTGTGAATCTCAGGAAGATAGCTCTACCATCCACTTTCGTAGACGCCATAGAGAGTAAACTGGCTGCTGAACAGCTCGCCATAGCAGCGGAGTTCAACAAGACCCGTATCCTCGTCATAGCCAACGCCACCGCCCTATCCAAGATAATAGAGGCTGAGGGGCTCGCGAAGTCGAAGATAATAATAGCCAATGCCACTAGGGAGGCCATAGAGGCCATAGCATCCCAGCAGCCAGGATTGAACTCGACACAGCTGACGAGCCTCTACCTCTATCTTGAAACCCTGAGATCTATAGCTGAAGCTGGGAGAGGTCTTATAATAGTGATTCCAGGGGAGGCTGATCGTTTCCTGTTGCCCATCCCAACGACGCCCTAGGCTGGAACAAGTGGTTTTTATATTCTCGTATCAACTGCTCTCTTCGGGTGATCGTGATAAAGACCATCTCCGAGCCCTGGCTCGTCAGGCTCTCATGGGAGGAGCTGGCCACACTAATCTTTTGTTTGAGTATGGACTTCGTGGAATACCTTTACCCCATCTTCTTAACTCCCCTCTTAGGCGATCTGCTCGACCTATTGGGTATAGCATCCTCCTTCATACTCTTCGGCTGGCTCGGCTTAATCACCATGCTGGAAGTTATACCTGGATTTGATATTCTCCCCATCTTCACCATAACATGGCTCTGCTGGTATGTATCAAAAAAGAGGAAAGAAAAAATATCTATAGAAGAACAGCTTGAAAAATGGAGGTGAAAATGTTAAATCAAGATATGATGACGTTTACTTTATTAATGTTTAGGGATGAGTTGTTTGAACTGCCTGAACGGCAGAGCCCCCATCAGAATCTTCAGGAGGGGGAATCTGGATTTGTTCAAACTGATAGATACCCATGCCCATGTCTCGGACCTAGATAACCCTGTAGAGGCCTTAGAGAGGGCGAAGGCAGCTGGGGTGGGGGCCATATTGGCTGTTGGAGCCGATATGGAGACATGCAAGGCAACCCTAGAGCTGGCGAGCACCTTCCCGGGATATATATACCCCGCCCTAGGGATACACCCAACGGAGATCGTGGTTCAAGAGATCCCGGAAACGGTCAGGTTCATAGAGGAGAATATAGAGAAGTGCACAGCCATCGGGGAGATCGGCCTAGACTATTGGAGCAGGGAGGCGAGGAAGAACAAGGAGATAAGGGATCTACAGCGAGACCTTTACATTAAACAGCTGAGAATAGCCTCGGAGATGGATAAACCAGTCTCAATCCATGCAAGGGGTTCATGGAGGGATGCACTTGATATAGTCAAAACACACGGTCCGGGGAGAGGGGTCTTCCACTGGTACAGCGGACCATTAGACATCCTCAAGGAGATTCTGGACTCCGGCTACTATATCTCAGCCACCATAGCCGCAGAGTATAGCAAGGAACATAGGGCAGCCCTCACCTATGCCCCACTGGAGAGGATCCTGATCGAGACCGACTCGCCCGTCATATACCGGGGAAGCCCATCCGAGCCCGCGGACCTAGTGAGAACTCTAAAGGCCCTCTCAGAGCTCAAGGGGCTACCCCTTGAGGATGTAGCCCAAGCAACAACTAGGAACGCTCAGAAGCTCTTCAAAATCAGGATCTAATATTCCGGGAAGTAAACGCCTCATAGTGTGTGGGAAGAAAGAGATTTACATGAGGTTCAATACACTAGTTTCGGCCGGGGTAGCCAAGCCAGGATAAGGCGCCAGTCTTGAAATTGGCCGGGAGAACTGGTGCTCCACGCGAGCTCATGGGTTCAAATCCCATCCCCGGCGCCAAACCTTTGTAAGGCTCTATCCACGGCCTCGATCCTCGGGCGATGACAACCCTCAGATCAAGATGATAGCGGGGTGAGACCTGACAGGTTTCCGAGAACCCTGGCGGATAATAAAAGTAGTATCACCTTTCTATATTCTGGTTTTAAGGTCCTTATGGCCTTCGAGGCTTGGAGTTGGATTGGGAGGTTGAGGAGGAGCCTGAACATTAGTCCGCTTGGAAGGATGGCTGTGAAAGGTGCCGAAACCGCCATTAGAGATGATGCGCGGGGATCCACCGCAAAGATGGAGAGGATTAGATAGAGGGGGTTTGACATAGTGTTCCAGACGTAGAACTGGACGGCTTCGAACCAGCTGTTTGGTAGATAGAATCCCCAGCTCCGGGTGACCGGCCTTGAAACAGCCTCAGCGACTATTACCGCGCCCAAGGCGTAATCCACAACTTGGGAGATGGAGTAGCTAACCATCACCGCCAAGAGGGTGGAAACGAGCCTAGCCTTATCCCTAAGGTTTTTTAGCGTTAGGGCTGAGGCGTACATGAAGTAGGTCCAGGGGTGGAGAAGGGCGGTTAGGGTAAGTAGAGCCGAGAGCATATGGGCACCTCTCCGATCCTTGGGCTCTACTGTCAACGCCAGAATAGCCGGAGTCAGGGCTAGACTGTTGGCTTGGAACCCTCCGCCTATGAAGGCTGGAACCGCATGGCCGAGGGGAACCAAGAGGGATGCCCATCCAGCCGTCGATGGACCCCCCAACTTGAGGCCAGCATAGTATGAGGCGAGGGTGAGGAGAGTGAGAGCGAACAACGGATAAACCAGATCCATCAAAAGGACAACATCCCCTGATAGTGCTCTCCAGAGAGGGTAAACCATAATCATGAAGAGAGGCCTCTCAGGGCTCCTCCTAAGAGCCTCCATGATACCACAGCCACCTATCCTATCGAAGATGATCTTGTAGTTGGCTGTGTCTACACTCACGGGTTTGAATTCAGGGTTCACGGTGGGGAGGTGAACCAGAATTAACATTAGAGCTGTGAGGATGCCGGCTAGGATGAGGAGACCCCTCGAATCCCTGTCATCCACAAGGTCGGATCGAGATGGATTAAGGAGCCAGCGTGATGGCCTATTCAGGGTTTTGCCCAATAAGGCTATCCAGATCCCTGCAATGAATATGGGCACGGATGCCCATTCGATGGGTGCCCAGAGGAGCCTCTCCCTCAGAACCAGCTGGAGGGATATCGTAGACCAGCCTCCGGAGGCGAAGTATGTTGAGAGGGCCAAAAGAGAGGAGACCTCCAAGATGGCGGTGGAGAGGAGGAGGCCTGGAATTAGGGTCGAGGCATCTCTCCGGCGGGCATGGATGAATGCGAAGAGTAGGGAGGCCGAGCCAATGGCCATATAGACAGGGTATGTTAGCTCTAGGTTTCTACAAACTAGCAGAATTGAGGCTGTTGAGGCGGTGATGGCGAGGTGCACAAGCCTGTACCTCCTCTCTCTCTCGATTCGGGATGCCAGCGAGGAGGCAAGGACTAATGCGATGAAGTCTAACTCAAGCCCCCCTAATAGGGGTAGTTGCGCCAGATAAGTGCTGGTGACCCTTCCAACGGTGAACCTTGAAGGTACTTTCAAACCTGAGACCATCTCATAGTAACCTAGGAAGGCTAGGAACCCTGGGAGATAACGGTATATCCTCCTCTTCATCCTCAGACATGGAATGACAGTTATAAAACCTATTTAAGTTTAAGACGATGATGAAGGGCAAATAAATGTTAAGAGATAGAGATATTCGCCTGAGCATCCGCTTATTTATATCTAGAATGATTTATCAAAATGGAATA
>JAGTQJ010000073.1:0-5453 GCA_018396515.1 Candidatus Bathyarchaeota archaeon
TTCCCGAGACGCGGGTAGCCCCCTCAGCCGAATGCCGCCTAAAACAGAAGGTGGGTTACGGCCGGCACACCGACCAAAATTGATTTTTTGAAACTGAAAAGTTAAAATACTGTATCAAAGCTACTTTTTCTCTTATATCTTTTATTTAATAGAACTATTTATCTTGGAAGCTTATAGTTAGATTAAGGTTGATGGGTCTAGGCTTCAGTGTCTCTTCAGGGATGAAGCTAGACTAACTAACAAGTGCGATAATGAGTTTTTGGAAGATTTTTTAACCAATTAGAATATGTTTTTGTGACTGAGATGTTAAGGTTTAATTGGCTTATTTAGGCTTATTAATATCCCAATTTTTATCTTTATATTAAAGTCTATAACAATCCTCAACAAACGCCACCTCATCTTTGACTAAGGACAAGTTTGTTATATTTCATATAAGAACTATACTTACAAAGGAGTTTATAACTTATAAACCATAGGGATCCACCTACATTCTTGGCTTCATTCCCGTATAGGAGTCCACTTATATCCCCAGAGAATGAAGATTTATATCATCTGGATCTATAATTGACGATGGTTGTGTATAATGGGCTTTGCTAAGGCTGAATTCAAGCTCACTAGGGATAGGGAGAGCATTGAAGGTCTCGCCTTGGCCGATAGCGGTGCTTGGTATACGGTTATAGATAGGGGGTTGGCCGAGAAAGTAGGTGTAAGATATACAGGGCTAAACAGGGCTAAAGATAATTTTAACTCCTTTTCTGGGCATAGGATCGATTGTCAGGAGGCAGTGCTCAACTCTATAACCCTTGAGGGGAAGGCCGCGCCCTCTGAGCTGGTTGCAATATGCTCGATACCTGATCCAGTAAGGGAACTCTTAAGGAGGCAATAGGTCGATGATCAATTAGTAATAGGAGTATATACTCTTGAGAGGCTCGGCCTCGCCATAGATCTGCATACCCATAGGCTCATCGAGTCACCAGGAATATTAATGATATATCTTGATCCTAAGCGATCTATAAGATGCTGTCCAGAACCCAGAATGATAAGCGTTCACGCCAAAAACCAGGAATCTCAATTATACTCATCAAGAGTGCCAACCGAAAGGTGTAACATATAAGCATGGTAAAGCCCAGCTGCAATTCATCTCACCATTAAGATTTGGATTCATCTTGCAGAAGTTTTTATAAGCTTTGGAAATATCCTTCGATTGAGTGTTATGACAGCAAGAACTATTTTGTGTACTGGGTTGGGTGATATCGGCGAGCACTGGCTTCACTTCATCGCCAGGATTCCAGGGGTCGGGAGGATAGTGGCATGCGATAAGAACTCTGCTAGGGCGACCGTCGTAGACCGGGTGGTGGCTGGTGCAATGCATCAGGGCTACTATCCGGAGATCGAGTTCAGGGAGATCGACCTATTCGACGTTAAGAGGACGACCGAGCTGATAAAGGAGGTCGATCCAGAGGCCATATTCCAGAGTGCATGCGTCCAGTCCTGGTGGGAGATGTTCACCCTTCCAAGGGACTGGTTCCTAAAGCTCATGCCGTCCGTCATAGGGGGCTGGGCTATGATGCACCTCTCCACAACCTACAGCCTGATGAAGGCTGTGAAGGAGGCGGGATACTATGGGAAGATCCCCGTGGTGATAGCCACCCTCCCAGACATAGTCGCCCCAGCCCTGGCGAAGGTGGATCTGGAGCCCACATGCGGGGGTGGAAACGCCCAGCTCAGGATCCCACAGATAAAGAGGATCGTGAGCAGGGAGATGAATGTCCCCGTAACCGCCGTCGAGGTCTGGCAGGTCGGGGAACACGCGGGCATAGGAACCCCGGAGGATCCGCTCCCCTGGTGGGTGAAGGTGGAGGTCAACGGCGAGGATGTGACCGAGGAACTTGGAGGGGTGGAGGGCATGCGAAGGCGCCTGGGGAGGCCCTACTGGGACAGGGAGACCCTGCAGGGACCTCCACCACAGCAGGCGACCGCAGCAGCCTTCCTAGCAAACTTCATCGACGTCCTATTCGACACGAAGAGGTTCGTAGGAACAGTCCCCGGGGTTAAGGGGTTGATAGGGGGCTACCCCGTCAGGCTGGGCCGCAGGGTCGAGCTCGCCCTACCAAAGGAGATAAGCCTATCAGAAGCCATGAGTATAAATGAGGAGGCAGCGAGGAAGGGAGACGCATTAGAAGAGATAAAGAGTGATGGAACCATAGTAATAACAGATGCAGCACACAAGATACTGAAAGAGGTGTTCGACTTCGACCATAAAGAGTGGGGACTCGAGGAAAATGTTGAACTTGCAGTTGAACTGAATAAGAGATTCAGGAAGTTCAAAACAAGCCTTTTATAAAAAGATAAGCCTTTTATCATAATCAAAGGTGGGTATTCTAACGGGTTTCATAAGCTCATCTTCCCTTTTCGACCCTATCCTATGAGCCTCCTCCAGCAACTCAACGGAGTTTTTGCCCATGAGAACCGATTTTAAGGGTCTAAGTAAAATCTCCTTTTTCACATTCCTCCATTAACCCTCTCCTTTTATTTCACATCATAAAAGCCTTATAATATTATGTTTGAATTTTAATTTTGGAATGGCGGATTTAATAACTGTCGTTTTGCCTTTATGACTTCCAGAAAAGCTCAAGAGGTTGGCGGAGTCCCAGGGTAAGCCTTTAGAAGAGTTTGTTGGCGAATATATCTTAAAGCGGCTTAATATCGATGACTCAGAGGCGAAATCAGAGCTTCATCTCGAGTTACTGGAAAAATATAGTAGGGAGGCTGAGGGCTTCTTGGCAGAAGAAGACTGTATCCAGGCTTCTGAGAAGGCATGGGGCGCCGCATCACAGATCATCAAAGCCGTAGCCGCTAGGAGGGGTATTGAGCTTAAGAGCCGCAAGGAACTTCACGCTTATGTAGTGAAATTGGAGAAGGAAAGCGGCTTATTTAAATAAACAATTTCAAAAAGGGGAAAGATAAGCATATCCTCCATAGAAGATGTTGCGGGGTTATCTCAATATATGGAATCTGTTAAATTTTTGGTGGGTCTTATCGATGGAGATCGGGTTGCGCCGTATCAGGGTCTTGAGCTTCGACATGGAGGGGACGTTGGTGGACCCATACTTCAGCCACCTCGTCTGGGAAGTCGACATCCCCAGACTATACGCGGAGCAGAGAGGCCTCAGCCTAGAAGAGGCAAGGGAACGTGTCTTCAGGGAGTATAGGGCGGTTGGGGAGGAGAGGATCGAGTGGTATGATATTGGTTATTGGTTCAGGAGGCTTGGGCTGGGGAGTGACTGGAGGGTGCTTCTGGAGAGAAGGAGGGATGCATGCAGGCTATATCCGGAGGTGAGGGGGGTGTTGGAAAGGCTTAGGGAAAGATACACCCTTATAGTCACCTCAAACACGATCAGGGAGTTCTTGGAGGTTCAGCTTCTAGACCTGAAGCCGCTTTTCACCCGGATCTTCTCCGCCCCCTCAGACTTCGGGGAGGTTAAGAAGTCCCCTGGGGTCTATATGAGGGTGTGTAGGGAGTTGGATGTTGAACCTGAGGCCGTGGCCCATGTAGGCGACCACCCAAAGTTTGACTATGAGGTTCCGAGAATGGTGGGGATTAGGGCCTACCACCTAGACCGAGAATATAAATCAAGGGGCGAACATATAGTCCACAACCTGGAAGATTTCGAGAAGAGAATAAAAATGCTTGAATTTAGAGATAATTACACTGAAGAACCTCATTAGATATTTATTATAATACAAAAGATTAAAAGGATTTCCTGAGAAAAAGAATATGAAAACGAATGTTCAGAGAGAATGTTAATATATAAATATTGAGATAATTCGCTTTTTAACTGTCCCTTCCGTCCCGCGAAGAAACTTGAAATCTGGGATTGATCTATGGGCTGATTTGTCACTGGTTTTAGAGCTGCCTGAGAAGCTATTAGCCGAGCTTAGAAAGCTCTCTATGGCTAGGGATGCTCCATTGGAGGAGGTTGTGCTGGAGGCAATCTTTGAGCATGTTAATTTGTCAAATCCTGAGTTGAAGGTCGAGCTTCACCTTTTTAATGAGCGACTCTCATAAGAAGAGGAAACATGGACACCAGCTTGTAGCCACGGCTGGAGAGATCCGGGGCTGGGGTGCTTTAGGGAGGTTTATAACTGAATAGTCTCATAACCTTCATGGGGTTTGGTCTAGACCCTTGTCGGTTCTTATCAGGGAGCTGAAGGGGCGGCTGAGGGAGTTGGAGGAGAGGCATAGGAGCGTCCCATTGGCGGTTGTGGAGACGGAGCTGGAGAGGAGGCCGGTCTACCTGAGCATCTCGGGCGAGGGGTTCCAAGACCTGCCTAGGCTCTTCAGGGGGGCCTACCTCAGGGCCTATGTGGTCGAGGATGACTTCGTCATCTCGGGCCTCCCCAGGATAAGGTTTGATTCATCAACCTTCTCCAAGATTGAGGAGGTGGCCTACACCCTCTTTGGGGTTGACGGGATCCGTGATACGCCCAGGATACCCCACTACAAGCCAGACTCCCCCTCCTCCTACGGCCTGGAGCTCTTGAAGGATGGGAGGGTTATAGCCACCCTCCTTGACTCCAAGTTCTACATCTACAGGGGTTATGAGAGGGCTGAGGATCTCGCCGACGCCTTGGTGCAGAGGGTCTACAGGGTGGAGGAGAAGCCCAGCCTCATAGCAATCCTCCTCTCCCGCCTCATTAAGCTTCTGAGGAGGGCTAGAAAACAGGGATGAAAACCGGCTTACCCGTGAAGGTTAGGTCCTGCCGCAGGCTTCTATCCTTAATAGTCGGGTCATGTTTCCTCCCATGATGAGCTCCTTATCCTCCTTAGGGATCCTGAGGCATTCTATCTTAGCCATCTCAGCCTCCGGCCTGAGGTATGGGAAGTCGGAGCCATAGACCACCCTCTCCGCCCCCAATGCCCTGACCGCTTCGAGGATCAGCCTTGGGCTCCTCGTCCCAGAGGTCTCCAGGTAGAGGTTCTCCCTCCTCCCCGCAACCCTGACCGCACTCCAGGAGCCGCCCCCCATATGCCCGACTAGAATGGGGACGTCGGGAAAGGCCTCAGCAACCCTCTCGACCGCCTCAGGGGCTGAGAGGCGGCTCTCATAAGAGGAGTGAATATAGACCGGCGCCCCAAGCCCCTCCGCCGCCTCGAGGATGGGGGCCAGGAGATTCAGGTTGTCTATCCTGAAACCCTCACTCTCAGGCCTGAGCTTCACCCCCCTGAATCCGCCATGGGTCAGCATCCTCACCATGTCCTCAACCCCTGGAGCGGACCTAGGGTTCACCCAGTAGAACCCAACGAGACGCCCCCCATGCCTCATAACGCCCTCTTGGACATACTGGTTATGCCACAGACCTGAGGCTAGGGGGGTGGCCACACTCACATCGATCCCGAGCCTATCCATGTAGGTTATGAGGTGCTCTGGCGAGGCCATGGGATATCTCCC
>JAGTQJ010000073.1:5471-7747 GCA_018396515.1 Candidatus Bathyarchaeota archaeon
CCTGCCTAAATGAACATGGGCATCGATCCTGATCAAGGGCATGGCCGTATGCCTCACACCCCAATACCTACAAGCCCCCTTATAATTGAGAGGCACCAATAATAGGGACCGGATAGCTGCCATTGAACAGGGAAAATTTATCCATTTTCCTTTATAGCCACCTTAACACCATTGAGACCTTTCTCAACTTGATGACCTTTAACCATTAGCAAGTTTTAACATCATTATCTGTTTTAAGAAAAACTTAAAACACATCTTCTTTGATTTTAAACTTACAGATGCTTATCGAATAAAAAATCGAATTTGAGGCTTATCCTTTATTCCAACCTCTTCTCTATGAGCTTGCATTCTAGAAGATAAATTATCATCATAACATCATAAAGCTCGAGATATTTCTCCTTTACCTTATGGGGCCCCATGAACAGGCGCATGTTTCTATCCCCCTCAGGCTCGGCATCATCTCCATATGGGCCTCGCAGATTAATCCTTCATCCCTCGCTGCGCGGCAGATGCGGCAGAGCTTCATGAGGAGTAGATCTGGGGGGCTGACCCCCTCAGCTATGTCCCTCGAGATATCGTAGATCAGCTCTTTAACCCTCCCTGAGCGTTCGATGGCTGCGGAGGCGGCATCCCCCCTAGATCTCTTCAGGTATTGGGTTATGGCGGCGGGGGTCAGATCCATCTTCGCCGCCACCTCCGCCTTCCTCATTTTATAGGTATTGATGAGCTCCTTGGATATGGCGACCCTAAGGGCTGGCAAGATGTATTGAACGGTCACTACACATGGAGGCTTCAAGCCTTCTCCTTTATGGATCGGGAAAAGGCTTATATATTTAACCCCGTTAAAAAGACTTAACGACGTTAAGTTGAGAGGTGGCCCGGTGGAAGATGGACGAGGGCGATGGGATCTGGTCCTCGCTCTATAGAAACGAGGACTGGTGGGCCATCTGGGTAGGATTTATAATCTTGGGCCTAGCCCTCACCCGTCTCATCAGTTGGATCCCCCGGCTCGGGGGATGGACGATTAATCCCCTAGAGGCCACGGGCCTTGCTGGGGCCTCTGGGATAATCCCTCTCGGCCTCCTTCTGTTAACATTGACAGGCCTAGCCATTTTTGTGAGGGGGGAGGATGGTAGGCGATTCCTCATGGGCTTCCCCATCCTCTTCTCCGCCTCCCTCCTGGTCTTGATCATCTCGTGCCAGAGGAGCATCCGCTCATGGGGCCTAGAATCTCCGTTATGGGCCCTCATCATCGGCCTCCTTCTAAACAACCTCTTCAAGATTCCTGACTGGCTCAGAGCGGCGGCTAGGGAGGAGCTGTTCATAAAGATAGGCCTCGTTCTCCTGGGGGCGGAGGTGCTTTTCAACGACCTCTTAGCGGCCGGCGTTCTGGGCCTCTTCGAGGTCACCATCGGCCTCTCCATCATCTGGTACTTCTGCTACTACTTAGCAACTAGGCTTGGCCTCAGCAGGTCCTTCGCGAGCATCCTCGCCAGCGCTACCTCCATCTGCGGGGTCTCCGCCGCGATAGCGTCGGGATGGGCCGTCAGGGGTGACCCCAAAGAAGTGAGCCACACGATCTCCCTAGTCCTGCTCTTCGCTATCCCCATGACGATAATCATGCCGGCGATCGGTAGGGTGCTCGGGATGCCCCCGGCCGTCGTGGGGGCGTGGATCGGTGGTACCATAGACACAACGCCCGCCGTCGTCGCCGCAGGTGCGATCTACGGCGAGGTGGCGATGAAGGTTGCGTCCATAGTGAAGATGTCCCAGAATATAATGATCGGCCTCGTCGCCTTTACGCTTGCCCTATATTGGGCTCTCAGGGTTGAGAGGAGGCCCGAGATGGGGCCGAGGCCTATTGAGATCTGGTTCAGATTCCCAAAGTTCGTTGTGGGGTTCATGGCGGCTTCATTGATCTTCTCCTTTATCCTTGTGCCTATGATGGGCTACACATCGGTTAGAGGTGTCTTGAGCATCATTAAGGAGGTTCGGGGCTGGCTCTTCACATTGGCCTTTATCTCGATAGGCCTTAAGACGAGGTTCGGGGAGCTGGTGAGGGTGGGGGCGGGGAGGCCCCTCCTCGTCTTCTTGGCAGCCTCCTTCGCCGACTTGGCCCTCTCCCTAGCCTCCGCCTACCTCTTCTTCGGGGGGATACTCTTTCCAACTGTTGGCCTCCTTTGGGATGATCGGGCTTGAGGTTTAGCGTCGAGGAGCTGAAGAAGAGCGGGTATATCCTCCAGAGGGATGCCGAGTACTTCACGGTGAGGCTGAGA
>JAGTQJ010000074.1:0-889 GCA_018396515.1 Candidatus Bathyarchaeota archaeon
CGTGAGATCGGCAACCCCAAGAAGATCCAAGCCTAAGCTCTCCATCATACCCTTTAGTTCTAGATTCAGGGATCCCATCAGAACTGGTTTGATCAATTAACCCTAAAAAGAGTTGGTGGTATGGGCCTGGTCCGGTTCAGGTCCTTGTGGCCCTCCTCTCAAGTTTTACTCGGCACTCTCTGCAGAAGCCCTCCTCGATGAGGATTGAGCCGTTCAGCAACCCTACATACATTAGATCGATGGGTTCGGGATGGTGTGGTAGACCCTGACTATGGCCTAGGCCGTGGGCCGCTATCCTAGCTGAGATCTCCTCATCGACCTTGAAGAGTGATATGATTCCCAGATCTTCACACATATAATCTCTAACTAAATTGTTTATCCTCTTAAAACCTCCCTTTTCAAACCTGTAGTGTGATACTATGACCGGTTCACACGTTAAAGCTACAAGGGTGTTTTCTATTTCAAAGATCTTTTTAAATCTTCTAATTTTTTCCATTAAATTTTTGAATAAGAATGCTCCATAAATCTCTCCTCTAAAATTTATCTTAAAATCGTAACCAATATTTATATTTCCTATATAATTTATTCCTTCCCATAATTCATTTGGAAAATATCTTAATGCATTCCACATAACTTCAACCAAATCCTCCTCCCCAAAATCACGATTAATAGTTAAAAGATCTATGCATCTCATCATATCTCAAGATATTAAAAGAGCTTAGACTTTTATATCTTTCTTAGCCCTGAAATATTAGAAGCCCAGGCCACAAATTATGGAGCAGCCTGCTCTTCATGTCTCGGCTGAGTTTGAGGTGAGTTTCTGTTTTCTGAATAGCATGTAGAAGATGGCTGTTGAGGCTGAGTAGATGGCTGTGCTAATATAGCCGGG
>JAGTQJ010000074.1:907-1930 GCA_018396515.1 Candidatus Bathyarchaeota archaeon
CATCAGGGTGCCCCCAAATGCGGTTCCCAGCCCTCTAGAAGCCATGGAGACAAGGGAGATGAAGCTGTTCACCTTGGCCCTCTCCCTATCAACCGTCATCCTCATCATCAGGGAGCTGAGGAGGGTCATGGTTATGTTCATGACGCTGGTGCGAGCGATATAGGAGGCGGCAGCTATTGGAAATGTGGGCGCCACAGCTACGGATAGATGGAGGGGAAGGACCAATATCAGACCGGCGGTTATTCCTCCAGATGTTCCTAGTCGTCTCGAGACTTGTGGAACGGCCATGTTGGCCAAGGCTCCTGAGATGCTCGTGGAGAAGTAGAGCATGCCGATCGAGGGGGACTCCACTTTGAACTTAACGCTTAGGAAGTAGGTAGCCAGCTCTATGAACATCCCAGCTGCAAGGCCTATGAGGATGTTGAGGAGGCTGAACCTGTAGAGGATTCCCTTAGACTCCAACCCACGGTTAAATGATCTACCTGTTGGCTTATCCGGCCTGACCATCAACAATGCAGCTAGGGCTATGTACAAGGAGAGGGAGCTCCACGCTATGGTGGCCCAGTAGGCCTCAGCCAGTGAGAGGCCTTGAAAGCTCATCAAGGCCGGAGGGATATAGCCGAGCAGGCTGCCCAATGCGTTGGAGGCTAGGCTGACGAAGCCCATGACGCCGAAGGCCTTGTCCATCTCCTCCCCCTCGAAGTGTGAAGCGTATAATGGTTGAAGGAGGACGTTGAAAGAAGAGTTTCCAACACCTAAAAGGATGAAGGATACCAGCAGGAATGGGAACTCCCTGAAGGCTAGGAGCAGCATCACCGATGCGAATATTGATACACAACCCAAGAGCATAGAGTTCCTCCTCCCAAACCTATCACCGAGGAGCCCGAAAGGTATTGAGAGGATCATGCAGCAGAGGATGTTCGCCATCGCCAACAGGCCTATGGCCCTAGAATCGAAACCTATAGCCTTCAGATAGAGCTGGACTAGGTATCCATATAACCCTCCGAATATGCCTCCGGCAGT
>JAGTQJ010000074.1:1966-7702 GCA_018396515.1 Candidatus Bathyarchaeota archaeon
GCCAAAAAGGGGATGTCCAAGTTTTTCAGCGCTATTCAGATACCCTCACCTTCTCCTTGACAAACATCAGAGTCAAAAATGCGGGGGGGATCGCCAGAATCGGCTGGAGGGCGAAGGGGAGCTTGTGGGAGACCCTGTCATAGAGGGATCCCCCTATGAGCATGCCGAGGGATGAGGAGATGAGGTTGAAGAAGTTGCCGAAGCCTAAAACCTTCCCCCGCTCCTCGGTTGGAACGAGGTCTGCGATTAGGGCTGAGATGGCGGACCTCCCCAGAACTATCACGAGGCCCCAGAGGGGGAGAGCCAGAAATAGTCTTGTAAGGTCTCCATATAAGACTAGGAGGACTGCCGGAGCCACGGCAAGGTATGATAGGAGGAGAGGCCTCTTCTTACCCACCCTGTCTATGAGTTTACCACCTGGTATCGCCAGAACAATCATCACTATGAAGAGGAAGGTTGCCAGTAAAGCCCATTCGCCTGGACTTATTCCAAGGTCATGGACTATGTAAAGCAGTAGAACAGGTTCGATCATTGAGAAGGAGAACATGTTCATCACATTCACCATAAATATTGCAAATGCGGATCTTGGAACTCTCCCCCAGACCCTTATGCTCTCAACCACAGAGTTCGGGATGGTTCTCAAGAGTTCCGCCCAACTCATCTTAACAGGGTCTCTCAGGGTCTCCTCCAGCCTCATCCTGAAAACAGCAGCTGAGGCGAATAACAGGAAGGCCAGGGTGTATCCGAGCCTTAGGCTTGGCACTAGGCCGAACCTTGCGTATAGGAGGCCGGCGAACAGGGGAGCTGGGGTGGTGGAGACAGCCTCGATAAGGAATATTATGCCGAAGCCTGTTCCCCTCCTCCCCTCTGGGATGGAGTCCATGACCATGGCGTTGAGGGCGGGGATGTATATCCTGCATAGACTTCCGATGACTCCCCCGATGAGGATGAAGTGCCAGCTTGGGGCCAATGCGTAGAAGAGCCAAGCGAAGGCCGCTGTGAAGGTCATCGTCACTATGAGCCTTCTTCTTCCTATCCTGTCTGCAAGGTATCCTCCAGGAAACTGGACCAGGGCTTGGGAGGCGGTGGAGGCTGCTCCTATTAGGCCTAGAGTGGAGGCTGTTCCTCCGAGAGCCTGAACATATAGAGGATAATAGGTTCCAGGGAGTTCCCTCGCGAAATCGAGGATTATCCAGCTGACGACCAGGATAAGGAAGTTTCCCCTAACGAAGGAGAAGTCCGATGAGAGGCGAGTTAAAAACCCCTCCCCTCTTTTTTCACGCCCATGAACATCTTTGGAAGACAGGGTTCATCTCCCCACCCTTTTTAAAAGCTGGCCTCATCAAGAGCTCTTCATCCAATCTCAGAGACTTGGTTCGGCCTGGGATGATTTAAGGCAGAGTTCCAGCGCCTGGGGTCTAGCCATCTCATTCTCCCCCCTCGTTTATCTGATTGGCTAGCTGGCTCGCCATCCTGTACGCTATCCTCCCAGGTATGGTTATCAGGTATCGCCCCCTCTCCTTCTCCTGTACCACAAGGCCGGCCGCCTTTAGGACATCGAGGTGGCTTGAGATGGTTCCAGCGCTCATCCCGGGGAATAGTTCAAGGAGTTCCCCGAGATATCGCCCTCCACTTGTAAGCTCCTCTAGTATTCTGATCCTATGCTCATTTCCCAGGGCGCTCATAACCTCAGCCGCCCTCTTGGGATCGGCTCTGGAGGGCCTCTCAACTCTATCCTTCTTTGCTACAAATATCCCCTTAGGCCCTATGAATATTGACCTGTCAAGCTCGCCCTTGATGCCGGCCATCACATTCTCCAAGATGCTGGAGACATACTCGCCTATCGCCTCCCCAAGGTCGACCCTCAGGTGGCTCCTCCCAGCCTCCTCAGGGGGCCTCACCCCTCCATCTCTGAGCCTTGAGGCCACCTCCCTAAGCTCCCTCTTGAGCTCCTCTATCTCCTCCCTGAGCCTCCTGAGCTCCTCCCCCTCTTCGCCATTCATAGAATCAAATTTGAAAAAAATCAAATTAATATTTATTTTTTTCGACCTTAATTCGACTCCCAACACAGCCCCCAAGTAAAGACTTTTAATCACCACATTCTCAAAATATGCCGGGCGGCCGCTGTGGTGTAACGGTAGCATACAGGCCTGTGGAGCCTTCGGCCCGGGTTCGACTCCCGGCAGCGGCCCTCCCAGAACCACCACAAAAACCTCTGAACCCCAGCTCGTCTAACGCATACCAGGCTTGGCCAGCAGGTACATCAGGATATGAGCGTCTTCCCGCATTGATTCTGAATATGAGTCATCGAAGAGCTGAAGAAGGGATTAACTGGAAAACCCGACTGCATAAAGGGGTTTATTCTGGGAACAAGACAGTGAAAGGGGGGTTCAGAGACGCCTCCAGCGAGGGCTCCAAAGACAAATTTAAAATCTCCCTTCAACAATCCAATCCATGAGCGGAGGTTGCCAAGCCAGGTCAAAGGCGCAGCCCTGAGGCGGCTGTCCCGAAGGGGTTCGTGGGTTCGAATCCCACCCTCCGCACCTTAGATACCTTGGATACTTAGGCTCATCACCGACCGCATACTGTTCGGCCGGCGGAATTGAGTCCTCAGCAAAATGACAATTTCATGTGAAATAACAAAAGAGTAACGAACTATTGATCCATCTAAATGCTACATGAGTTTGGAGTTTATTAGCGGCTCTGGAAAACTTGTTTTCTTCCCTCCAAAAAGGTATGCTAAATTTTTATACACTTTATAGCTCAATTGATTTTTGAAATCTCATCTAAAACCTCTTTCACCACTTTAGGTATAATTCTTTTAATTGTAGGACTTAACTTATCGCTAAATTCTTTAGGTTCTATTATTCCAATAAGAATTAAAATAACTTTTTCGGGAGTTTCTTCTGGAGATAGACTTCTAATAATTTCGATCGCCGATGAGAGGCTGAGGTTGTGAAGCATGTATGAATACTCATATCGCTTATCTAACCCTTTAAGATCAAACTTAAAGATCCTTCCCACTAACCTTTCCTCGTTTACAACTGCAGTGTCAATCAATATGACTTCATCGTAATCCACCATCTTTTCGGCTATGGTTAGCCAATCTGAGCTGGATTCCTCGATAACAACCTCTATCTTCAATTTTTTTCTAGAGATCTTCTTTCTAAGCTCCCTCGCGACATAAAGGCCTGAGCCATCATCTCCAAGGGTTGGATTCCCCACACCTAAAACTAGGATCTTCAAGCCCTTCCCACACTTTTAGGCATGTTGCAATATACTGAGTTTGAGTGTTATAGTAAAATTTTGGCTCTGATAACCTATGGTCTTATAAGTGTTTTATAGATTTCTCCATCTGCCTTGCGGATGTTCAATTTTAGAGGCATTTGACCTATTAATGTGTGAGTTGCGCACCCGATACATGGATCGTATGCCCTTATAGCCATCTCGACCATGTTTAGGATTCCGTCGCTAACTTTCCACTCTCTTATGAGTTTGCTTGCGGCCTTCTTAACGGATAGGCTCATGGCCGCATTGTTTTGGACAGTTGCGACGATGAGGTTTACCCTTTGAACTATGCCCTTATCATCTGTCTTATAATGGTGATATAATGTGCCCCTTGGAGCCTCTACTACACCTACCCCCTCTCCTACAGGCCTCGCTACATCCGCTCTAATCTCCTGACCCGTTATCTCGGGGTCTTCCAGGAGCTCTAGGCCCCTCTCAGCTGCGTATAATGTCTCTATCAATCTCCCCCAGTGGAATGCTAGGGTTGCGTGGACCGGTCTCTCTCCGAAAAACTCGTACATTTTCTCGTAGGCCTCTTGGGCCAGAGGGGTTGCCATCCCTTCAGAGACATTTAACCTCGCGAGGCTGTTCACCCTGTAAATCCCACTCCCCTCTCCATCGATGATGCCTCTCCATCCAATATTCTTCAGGAATGGGAACTTGAGGTAGCTCCACGGCTCTACATGTTCTCCTATGAAGTCTAGGTATTCTTTAGGCTTGAACCTTGCGGCCTCCCTCCCCCTGGGATCTACGGCTCTAATCTCTCCTTCATAGAAGTTCACCTTTCTGTTTCTATCAACCATCCCCATATAGTATGTTTCAAGGTAGTACGCGTCGCTTCTAAGAAGATCGCCATAGTCCCCCCTCCTCAATATCGCGTCCTCCCATAGGCTCAGGCCCATCCTCGCAAAATCAAGCATGGACTTGAACATCTCTTCGATGGTGTCCTTCTCCTCCCTCCTCAACGGCTTTGAGACTCCCCCAGGAAGGCCGAAGACGGGATGGGTGGCCTTACCGCCCATCAACTCCTGAACCCTTTGGGCATATTTCCTATTCGCGATGATCTGCCTCCCGAACTCCATTCCGAGCTTCTTAAAAACGCCAAAAATGTTTCTTTCCGTGGGGTCTTCCGTAGGTCCAACTAGGAGATCAGGCCCTGCCAGTAAATAAAAGTGGGCTATATGTGAATGGATGATGTGAGCACAGTAGAAGAGCTCCCTAAGCTTCTTCGCCGTCTCAGTCGGCTCAACGCCAAAAACAGCATCTACAGCCTTAGCCGAGGCGATGTGATGGGCGCCTGGGCATACGCCGCAGATCCTGGGCATGATCCCTGGGAGCTCCTCAACGGGCCTCCCCTGGCAAAATCTCTCAAAGCCCCTCAACTCTACAACTTGAAGGTAGGTGTCCTGCACGTTTCCATTATCGTCAAGTATTATCTCGACCTTTGCATGGCCTTCAAGCCTCGTGACGGGTGAGATCGTTACAACCTTCCCCCTTTCTCCAGGGTTTCCTGGGTGGATCACTTCTTGATAACCCTCCTAATTAGAATCGAGGATGGCAATGTGAACCTGTAGAAGGTGCCTAATGGATCCTTAATCATCTCCGTTAACTTCTCAGGTGGGGTTTCCAGATCCATCACCGAGGCCAATGCACTGATCATCCTTGCGCCTTGATCTTTTATGCCATCGGGGGGGCCCATGCATCCTCGGCATGGCATGTTAACATCTAAGCATCTTCCCCCCTCCTCTCCTTTGCATCCAGCCCTTGTCGCAGG
Source organism: Candidatus Bathyarchaeota archaeon (assembly GCA_018396515.1). Lineage (GTDB taxonomy): Archaea > Thermoproteota > Bathyarchaeia > TCS64 > TCS64 > JAGTRB01. The sequence goes on from JAGTQJ010000074.1 coordinate 7,029, forward strand.
TCCAAGGCAGATATATCCCTGATCTAAGAAGCATAAATCGGGGTCCGGTCTCCCTTCATAAACCCTTTTTACATGTTTGATTTTAATTCGTTCATCTCTCCTCCTCTTGCAAACCTCGCATAATGGGTATCTTGGACCTATAACCGAGCCCCTCGGTGGGAGCTTGTAACTTTTTATGAGCTCGATCGCCTGCCCTATCAGCTCGATGGGTGGAGGGCAGCCTGGAATGTAATAGTCAACATCAACAACCTCATTTAGAGGTTTTACAGAATCATAGAACTCGGGCAGAGTTAGCGTTACATCGCCTATTTTCATGCTTGTAGTTGGAGAAGTGAGTTGGGGATTCACTGTTGAGGGTGTTTCCCTGTAGACTACCCTGAAGATCTCATCTCTATCCGAGACGTTTGCTAAACCCGGTATTCCACCGTAACATGCACATGTGCCGAAGGCAATAAGGATCTTCGACCTCTTCCTCAAAACCCTAGCCAGGTGTTCATGCTCGGAGTTCCTCACAGATCCATTATAGAAGGCTACGTCTATGCCTCCCCCACCTATGGCCTCAAGATCCTTGTACTTGAAGTCCATGGCGATGGGCCAGAAGACTATATCGGCGATCTCTATGACCTCCAGGATCCTCTCCGCGAGGTCTAGCATCGCAACATCGCATCCACCGC
>JAGTQJ010000001.1:0-691 GCA_018396515.1 Candidatus Bathyarchaeota archaeon
CCGAGGATCCCATGACGCTTGATGAGAGGGCTATCGAGGCGGGGGTTACCATAATCCCGGACTGTGGAGTGGCACCGGGCCTGAGCAACATGCTAGTTGGAAGATCCGCTCAGAAGCTCGATGAGGTTCACTCGATCCATATACTCGTTGGCGGTATCCCGGCCAGGGCTGAGCCCCCCCTTGGATACACCATCACCTGGTCACCGGAAGACCTCTTGGATGAGTATACTAGAAAGGTGAGGATCGTTAGGGATGGGATGTTGACCGAGGTTGAGCCCCTCACAGGCCTCGAGAACATGGATCTCCCAGGGGTAGGTACCCTAGAGGCCTTCTACACCGACGGCCTCAGAACCCTGTTAAGGACCGTGAAGGCCAGGGAGATGTGGGAGAAGACCCTTCGATATCCAGGGCACGTCGAGAAGATACGTCTGCTGAGGGACCTCGGATTCCTCGACGGCGAGAGCATAGAGATAGAGGGTCTACCCATCCCGATCAAGAGGCTCACAGCTAGAATCCTGGAGCGTAAACTGTACAGGCCAAAAGTTGAAGATGTCTTAGTGATGAAGGTTGAGGTCTCAGGGATCCGCGGTGGTGAGGATAAAAGATACACCCATTACCTTTTGGACAGGTATGATAAGGAAAGGGGGATCACGGCTATGGCGAGGACTACGGCCTATACTGCAGCCTCCAT
>JAGTQJ010000001.1:802-15269 GCA_018396515.1 Candidatus Bathyarchaeota archaeon
TGGAATAAAAATCAAGAGCACCAACGAGTTATAACAAAATCATAATGGTTTTGATGGACTGGCCCCTCACGTCGATGGGAGAAGGGCAGAGACATTTGATTATGTCAAACCAGGAAGGGGGAGCTAGATCTTCCTCTCACCACAGGGCACCGTCTACCTTATAGTTATCCTCCCCGCATGGGATCTGCTGAGAGGTTGATGGAAGATTCAGTTAGATGGGATGAGCTCAGAGATGAGATCCTAAGGAGAATAACTCCAAGCTGTGAGGAGGAGGAGTCCCTGAGGAGGCTCTGCTCCAAGCTTGAGCGGGATATAACTGGTCTTCTTGGAGAGGCTGGGATTGAGGGGGTCGCGGAGGTTCATGGCTCCGCGGCCAGGGGCACATGGCTGGCGGGGGAGAAGGATATCGACCTATTCATGATACTGGATCCAAGATACGACCGCACAGTCTTCCAGAGGGCTCTGGATGTTGTTAAGATGTACCTGGGCTCTGGATGGGTTGAGGCCTACGCTGAGCATCCATACATAAAGTCCTTTATAGATGGCTTCGATGTCGAGTTCGTCCCATGCTATAGGGTTGAGCCCGGAAAGAGGTTATACTCAGCGACCGATAGAACCCCCCTCCACACAAGCTTCGTGAACGAGAATTTAAGTCCGGAGAGGCGCAGCGATGTCAGGCTCCTCAAGCAGTTCATGAAGGGGATAGGGGTATATGGGGCCGAGGTAAAGGTGGGGGGTTTCTCAGGTTATCTCTGCGAGCTGCTCATCATCTCCCTAGGATCCTTTGAGGATGTTCTACTTCAAGCCTCAAACTGGAGGAGAGGAGAAGTGATAGATATCACAGGTAGATGGAGGGAGGATGATCTACGTAGGATGTTTCAGAATCCCATAATAGTGGTGGATCCAGTTGATCCAAGCAGAAATGTCGCCTCAGCGGTCTCCGATACCAGCGCATGGACCTTCGTCGCGGCGGCGAGATCCTTCTTGAAGAGGCCGAGGGAGATCTTCTTTTTCCACGAGGAGGAGGCAGACCCAGCTGTTCTATTAGAAGCCCTTAGAGGTAGAGATCCCCCCATCCTCTTCCTCCTCATGCCCGACGAATCCCCTCCAGTTCCAGATATCCTCTGGGGACAGCTATATAAGGCTGAGAGGGCGCTCTCCGGGCTCCTTGAGAGGAGGGGGTTTAAAGTTCTCAGGTCCTCATCCTGGAGTGACGAGGCCTCTAGGCATATAATCGTATTTGAATTGGAGAGCCTGGAGATCCCGAGCACGATGAGGTTCATGGGGCCCCCGGTGGAGATGGTTGAGGACAGTGAACGCTTCCTTAAGGCGCATCTCAAGGCGGAGTCCACCATCACAGGGCCGTGGATCGAGGGTGGGAGATGGTGGGTTGGATTGAGGAGGAGGTATACAAATGCCCGCAGCCTCATAGATGAGGCATTAAGGAGGGGTGGAAGGGAGATTGGGATACCGCGAATCCTAGATGAGAGAATTAAGAAGGGTTTCAAGATCCTTCTAAACGAAGAGGTCGAAGACCTGTTAGAGGGAGATTTCATAAGATTTATAATGGATTTCATAAGGGGAAGGCCAGTCTGGCTTGAGTGAGATCATCCCATTGGAGAGGATCCATGAAAGAGGCGCGGCCATCCTTCTCTCCTACCCTAAACTGGATCCCGAGGAGGTTCTGAGAAGAGTTGAGGAGGCCAGGGAGCTCGGGGTAGAGGCCATAGAGCTCAGGGGAAGACATCTTATCAATGGTCTACCAGTCCTTGGAAAGGGGCATACCGGAGTCGTCATAGCCGTTAAGACCAGAAGCGGAGAGGCTGCCCTAAAGATCAGGAGGGTGGATGCGGACAGGGCATCTTTCAGGAGGGGGGCCGAGATGCTCAGAATTGCCAATGAGGCCTCCGTTGGCCCCAGGCTCATCGGGGCCTCAGACAACCTCATCCTGATGGAGCTTGTTGAGGGTCAATACCTAACGGAGTGGCTCTCAAAACCCGACTTCAATGCGGGATGTGTCAAGAGAACCCTCAGGAGGCTACTTGATATGGCTAGGAGGCTAGACCTGAAGGGCCTCGACCACGGTGAGCTGAGCAGAGCCCACCGCCACATCCTCATAGCCGGAGAGGAGCCTATGATCCTCGACTTCGAATCCTCAAGCACCCTTAGGAGGGCCTCCAACATAACCTCCCTCATCCAATACCTCTTTATCAACGAACGGAACAGACGCCTACTGGAGGTCTGGTTGAAACTACCTGAGAGATCCATCCTACTAAAGGCACTGAAGAACTACAAGAGAACTCTAAGCGAAGATGATTACAACATCCTCCTAAGCCTTATCGATTTAAATTAAAGAAGATGCTTAAAACTAAAAACATCGAGTTACTCAAAAAGGGTTTTTTGTTAGATTGATCATAAAAATTAGATATTTATGAATGCTCATATCTTTTCTCTTAGCAATATATTTGGTAGGAGGGGCCTGGCGTTCTCTCCAAGGATCTTCTCCAGGCCATCTAATGGGATCTCCAACTCAGGACTTGCCGCATACCTGTTGATCGACATGAACATATCTAGATATTCAGCCTGGCTTATTCCTGGATAGTCTGTGCCGAAGAGGATGTGATCCAGGACGCCGAGGTTCAAGGCCTTCAAAAGATCCTTCCAGAGGAAGTATATGTAGCTTGGATGCCTTATATCCCCGTAGACCCAGCTTATATCCAGCCAGATGTTCCTATGCTTCCTTGCTAGGTATAGGGACTCCTCAACCCTTGGATAGCCGAGGTGGGCTAGGATGATCTTCAAATCGGGGAAGCAGGCGGCCACGACGTCGACCTGCTCTGGATCTGTGTATCTGAGAAGTGCATAACTTTCGGGCATGCCGGCCTGATGGAACATCACAGGCATTCCAAGCTCGGAGGCCGCCTCATAAACCTTGAAGGCCCTGGGATCATCGGCCCTGTATCCATCTAGGGTTGGGTATAGCTTAAGGCCGTGGAGACCCAGCCCCTCTCCCTGCCTGATCACCTCCTCAGAGGCACCATGCCTAACTGGGTTCACATACCCGAAACCCACAAGCCGCGGGGTTGCCGAGATGAACCTTGAGACCGCCTCTGGAGGCGTCCTCTCATCCGAAAGGACGACGGCGATTTCGAAACCCGCGGCATCCAAATCCGAGAGGAACTCCTCCCTAGAGACCATAACGATCCTAGGATGCCTTGGATCGGTATATTCAAGCATGGAGATGTGACAGTGCATATCAACCCTCAGCCCCCTCCCCCCTCTTTCAGTTCCAATAGGACCTAGGTACGTCAAAGAAGAACACCTCTAATTGAGATCTCCCTAAAATTTTTCCCCCTCAAGAAAAATTTGAGGGGTTGGGTCTCATCTCCATGCTTGAGATGAGGCGGAGTAGGGGAATAGGAAGTCAAGTCCACCTCACAGACCAATATCCCAGAAGAAACCATCTCGAAATCAGTAAACTATAAAGCTATAAGAGTTTATCCCCCTCAGGCAGGGCCACCTTCAGAGGGCTTTTAAAGATGCGAACTCGGAAAATCTCAATAAATACTTGAGTGAAAGAGAGAATAGTAAGGCAAATGGGCAACTCTCAACAACTTAGAATAAAAAAAGGAAAGCCTCATATCTATGATCCCCTTTATACGCCAGTAGGGGCCGTGGTCCAGCTTGGCCTAAGATTCGCGCCTGGGGAGCGCTCAAAGGCTGGAGCGCACAGCTCGTGCGAGGTCGTGGGTTCAAATCCCACCGGCCCCACCATTAAATGAGTTCATCTCCGGACCATAAGTCGAGGAAGGGAGGAGGTACGTCCCGGCTTTTACGTCTCTCTTAAGGGTGTCTGTTATAGCAGCCCATTCCAAGCAGGTCCAAGAATATCCTCCAAACTTCTCTAAGGCTAAAAGGGCTATGCTGTGGGATGTTAATCTGCAGCTCAACAATCTTCAATGGCCCTCATCATACAATTTTCATACAATTTCGCTCCGGATATGGCATAGCGATCGTTGACAGGAGCGTGACAGTCCAACCCCTCCATCGAGATCCTCGCAAGCTTCAACATCCTTTTATACGAAACTAAATCGTATGGTCGAGCCGGAATCGTCCCTAAAACGACAGAACAGCGGTGATGTAATCCTAGGCCTTGCTTTTAATGAATTCGAGTGCTTCTATGCCTTCTTCCCTGAAGAGGCGGCTGGCTTTTAGAATCTCTATACCGATTATTTTTCCGCCTTCGCCTATTTCTAAATTCACGTTTGGAGCCAGTTCGATGAACCCCTCTTCAAATCCTTCATACAACACTATGGAAAGCGAGTCACTTTGCTTATCATATACTACCTTTGGGAAGATTCTTAGCTGACATGAACCCACCTTCCAGACTTGACCCTCGCCTCCACCTGCCCACGACCTATAGGATGAGCGGTCACTATCTCAACCACATCATTCTTAATATCATAGGCCACCATAATAAGCCTTCTAATACCCATATATGGGGCCTCCTTGATTGCAATGAAGTGCCCAGTAACCTCATCATGGAACCTGGCTGGGCATCCCCACCTCCTTGAATCTATTTTGAGAGGGTTTGGAGTATCTCCTCTCGTTTTAATGTTCTGACCTCCCCCACAGAGAAAAATTTTTTGAAGTACCCAACCGTTGGAACGGTCAAACGGCGCTGGAAAACAATCCCTTTTCAAGAAATGAGGTAAGAATCAAGCCCCTTTCAACCTACCAACAGTTGGAACGGAGTACGATCAAGATGGTTGGGGCCGTCCCTTCTTGGCGGCCGTTTCCATACGACCTCAAGGCACCGGTTCTGAACAGGAAACCAAAAATCTAGATTCTAACAGACTTTCTTTCGCCCGCCCTTGGGGAACCCACCGTGAGGGAGCTAGGAGCCGGGGCCGGAATAGCCCCAAATCTGTCTCCTTTCCTCCACCATTAGCAAACTCTAATGGTGAGGATGCACCCCGAGAAGATAGCTTCAAAATTTTTGGTTTTTCCAAAAAGTCTCCCTTAATGGAGCCTTGCCGAGAGGCTGACCTCCGGCTTAGGCGAGGCTGGAAGACATCGATAAGGCCAGGGGAGTTCTGGAAGGCTGCCTAAGACGGGTGAAGTCGGCATCCCGCGTCAGGATGACCATCCCAAGCTGGATGGATGGGGTAGCCAGCTCATCGTTCCGTAAGCCGGGATGTGCAGCCTCACTTACAGTGGCGATACCATGGCCCGCCCACGTAGACCCTCCACGGACCCAAAAGGGGACGTTACCATCGGTGATGAACCTAGAGGCCATGGGCTTCACAGGCCGCCGTTCAAGCTCGGCTTAAACCCTAATACCGAATCTTGATTAGCTTTTCCTCCTCGAGGAGCTTGATGAGCTTCTCCACCAACTCCCTGGGGACCGTCGGATACTGCTTATGTATTCCCTTAACGTTATAGCCCAGCTTCCAAAGCTCTTCAAAACATCAGGCTTTAATGAGGCTTCTGCAGGGGCCGCTTAGAGATAGTTGAGCGGAAGATCATAGCACTACAGCTTTTCATAGAGAGGAATCTTGAGAGAGGTTTTCACGCCTTTAATAGAGCAGGCTGCCTTAGAAGCTAAGAGAGCGGGCTGCCGACTTAATTGGAGTGTGCTAGAGTGGCCTGGGATAAATGTTTCATGCCTAATTAGGGCCGCTGAGTTAAAGCTGGTAACGCTGAGGAGTTAGGGTATGATACGAGAGATGGCTGGTAACTTAGTTATTGCTGAGACAACCAGCCTAGCCTTACTCCAGCCCCTTAATCCTCTTTATCAGCCAGACCATTTTCTTCGCAAAGTCCTTAGTGGTTCTCAAACCCTCCTCATCCTTCATGACATCCCCCCTCTCCGTCCCAAAAGCTATGTTCCAGTATGTGGAGCTCGGGATAATCATGCCTTGCTGGAGGAAGAAGAATAGTAGCTGCGCTAATGTGAAGTTTTGGCCGGCCCTTCTAGCCACAACTAGGGGGCCACCAACTTTATTCTCAAACACATCACCCCTAGCCCTTGAGACTAGTGCCGCCCTGTCAATTAAGGCCTTTATCTGAGGCGTCGCCGACCCAAAGTAGACTGGTGAGGCCAGTATTATCCCATCGGCCTTAACCATCTTCTCAAATATACCCTGAAAGTCATCTTTTATTCGGCATTCCCCTGTCTCCCCGCACGAGAAGCATGCGTCGCAAGGCTTGATCTCCTTTCCAGCCAACCTTATGAGCTCGGTCCGGGCTCCATCCATCGCGGCAACCTTCAACGCCTCTGAGAGGAGGATCTCGGTGTTGCCATTAACCCTCGGGCTGCCAGCAATCCCCACTATATAAATCATCTCTAAGCCACAAACTTAAGGGCTCTATTATTCTATTTATAAAATCTGCGCAGTACGAGTCGAAATTATCCCGTTTATTGTGGGGCCTTGAAAATGTATCATAGCGTTGCTCCGTTAGGAATACCTCCAACAAGATCCACCGGGGAGAAAAAGACTTCTAAAACATAATTATAACCTATATCCCTAGGATCAGAGACCACCTATAATTCGATAAACCAAAATCCTTACGGCTCAAACCCTTACCTACATCAGATGATTCTATTTAAGTACTAATTTCCTTCAACAGCATAACAAGGAGAACTGATTCAAAAATAAAAAATAAGAGACTGTTATTTTATATATAAATTAAAAGTATTCTATCTTCTTATAGCATAGCCACCAGTCTAAACATTTTATTTCTCCAGTTTTTTCTTGTTCCTTTCTTTTACCAATCATTTCAACAGTATTTGCTGGAGGAACAATTACATGGTCTTCTATGATCTCATTTTTTGGCCAATTAGCTGGTATTGCATATCCTTTATCAGCTATCTGTAAAGCTTTTACCATTCTAACTATCTCATCCATATTTCGGCCTAACTCCATAGGGTAGTAAAGTATTGCTCTAATAACTCCTTTCGGATCAACGATAAATACTGCCCTTACAGTTTGGGTTCCTCCTGCTTGTTTGTGTCTCATCCCTAATCTTCCTGATATTTCACCAGCATTATCAGCAATTATAGGGAACTTGATCTCAACCCCAATTTTTTCCTTTATCCATTCTTCCCACTTAAGATGTGAATAAACTTGATCTATACTTAGCCCTATAAGATCACATTGTAATTTTTGAAACTCGTCATATCTTTTCTGAAAGGCAACGAACTCTGTCGTGCACACTGGTGTGAAATCCGCAGGGTGGCTGAAGAGGACAAACCATCTCCCATTGTAACTATCGGGAAGTTTGATTAATCCCCTTGTAGTTTTAACCTCCATCTGTGGGAATTTATCACCTATTAAAGGCATCCTATACTCTTCCACACATATCACCAACGAAAAAGGATTAACTTAAATATATAAGAATTATCCTCGTGGTCAAACATAAATCGCTTAATGTCTATTAATTGTTTAGTTTTAAAACCGAGTTTCAATCTTTAACCTGCATTTGAAGGTGGGTTTAAGGTGGGCTAGTCACTAGGCTTTTCAGAGGAATTACACCCGCTAAAAATGTTTTCTTTCTAATCTATGGGCTCTTCTTCACCCTCATGAGAGTTATGGGTATGGTTCCAAGAGCTAGGAGGGCGACTGCAACCCTGAAGACATGTCCTGTGGGCATCACCGCTGATAAACTCCCCGCTATAATAGCTCCCAATCCCTCTCCCACCTCAAACATCGTGGAAAGATATGACACTGCCACCCCAGATGGCCCCCCTCTTATAACATCCCCGAGGAGGGCCCACTCCGTCACCGCCCTCGTTCCCCAGGCAACGCCTTCGATGGCCATGGCTAAGAGAAGCAGGTTGATGCCTCTGGCCTCTGAAAGGACCGCATAAGCCGCTATCGAGGAGATGTATGACGCCACGAGAGGGGCCTTCCTACCAACCCTATCTGAGATTCTTCCCGCTGGGATTCTGGCAAGGGTGTTCATCAGTCCCCTGAGAGTGAACATGAACCCCAATAGCGATAGGGGAACCCCGAGCTCATTTGCAGCATAGATCGAGAAAACGGTGTTGAATATCCCATCGGCTGCTGAGAAGGTGACCCTAGCGATGGAGATGGAATTTATCACCCTAGACTTAACCACCGCTGATAGGGAGGATAGGCTATCCCTAAGATTTCTGACACCGCCCTCCGGAGAGTCAGCTGTTCTAGTCATATTAGACCAAGGTCTCAATACCCTGGAGGCGGCTAGATAGGCCAATAGGCCGGTCGAGGGGAATAAAGAGGCGCATAAAAACATTCCACGGTAGCCCAACCACCCTATCAGGATGCCGTTCACAAGGGGCCCTGCCATCATCGCTAGGGCGACGGAGGTGAGATATGTGCCCATGACGGCTCCTCTCCTATATGGTGGGGAGAGGTCCGAGGCTATGGAGATGGCTATTGGATTGAAGCTCATGAGAGGCACCGCGTGAAGAAGCCTTACAGGAAATAGCCAGCCAACATCTGGGGCATAGAAGTAGAGGAGGAGGGTGAGCAGTTGGATGAATAGTGAGAAGGCTATTATAAACCATCTCTCCAGCCTCTCAGATAATATTCCGAAAGGTATCCTACCCATTACAACAGCTACTGATGATATAGCCATTAGAAGCCCTACCTCAAACCTCGAGGCTCCGAGAAGAGTGAAATAAAGGGTTATTATGGGGCCAATAATAGTATTTCCCATAAAGAAGCTGAAGGACATGATTAAAAGTAGATATAACCTCCTCTCCGCCATCCAAACTCAACCCCTCCACAGGTTTTTAACCTTGTCGGAGGCGTTTGGATCGTCTCGGGTCAAACACATTTTAAGGAGGTTTATAATCCAACAATTTTAAAGTATAAAACTAAAGCGCAATATTTTTAACTTCGGATTGAGCTAGGTAGATTATGTTTTACACGCCTGAAGTCTCTGATAGGGTCTACTTCGTGGGTGTTAAAGATCACAATAGGAGGATATTCGACGCCCTCATCCCCCTACCGAAGGGGACCTCCTACAACTCATACCTAGTCAAGGGGAAGAGGAATGCCCTTATAGATACCGTCAATCCAGGGTTCGAAGAGGAACTCGTAGGGAGGATAAAGGAGGTAATAGAGGTAGGAGAGCTGAATTATGTCGTGATGAACCACGCCGAGCCGGATCATGCAGGAGCAATTCCATATATAATGAAGTTATGTGATGCAAGCCTCATCGCAACTGAGAAGGGCGCTGAGATGGCTATGCATTACTATAATGTACCCGAGGAAAGGGTGATGAAGGTAAAGGATGGAGACAGACTAGACCTCGGCGGGAAGACCCTGAGGTTTTTAGAGGCCCCATGGCTCCACTGGCCCGAGACCATGTTCACATACCTAGAGGAGAACAGGCTCCTCTTCCCATGCGACTTCTTCGGATCCCACACGGCATACGGCCTATATGATGACTCCGAGGAGCTCATACCCCTCGCGAAGAAGTACTTCGGGGAGATCATGATGCCCTTCAGGGAGATGGGCCGGAGGGCTATGGAGAGGCTGAGGGAGCTCGAGATCGAGATGATCGCCCCAAGCCACGGCCCGATAATCAGAAACCCCAAGAGGATCATGGAGGCTTATAGAAGATGGACCAGCGGTGAGACCACGGGGAAGGCCCTCATCCTCTATGTGAGCATGTGGGGCTCGACCGAGGCCATGGTCAAATCCATGGCCTCAGCCCTCACCTCCAGGGGAGCGGAGGTGAACATTTACAACATAGCGAACAGCGATCTCGGGGAGATCGCCGGTGAACTCGTCGACTCCCGAGGAATAGTCCTTGGAACCCCAACCGTGCTGGGCGGGATGCATCCAATGGCCGCCTATGCAGTATCCCTCATAAGGGCTCTACGTCCACCCGTTAGATACGGGGCGGTATTAGGCTCATATAACTGGGGTGGTGGAGGGGTCAGACAGGCTGTTGAGGCCTTGAAGGCCGCAAGGGTGGAGGTGGTTGGATCGCTGGAAGTTAGAGGCCCACCATCCCCTAGAGACCATGAAAAAATAGATGAGCTGGGAGGGCTTCTCTCAAAGAGGATCATGGAGGGGTAGAGATGAATTCTATTAACTCTTAAAGGAGGAGCACGAGAAGATAACTGAGTTGCTGGAGATCCTGAGAGGATCAATGAAAGGATAAGATCCGGGGTTGAGGTGGATCCGGATCACCTGGAAAAGGTTCTCGATTTCATAAGGGTCTTCGCTGACAGGTGCCATCACGGTAAAGAGGAGGGCATCATCTTCCCAATGATGGAGGAGTATGGGGTTCCTAGGGCTGGGCCCATCGGAGTGATGCTGATAGAGCACGAGCTAGGCCGAGGATATGTAAGAAGGTTGGCAGAGGCGGTGGAGAGATATGGGGCCGGCGATATAGAGGCACTAGATATATTTACTGAGAACGCGAAGGAATATGTTGAACTTTTGAAGCAACATATAGATAAGGAGAATAACATTTTGTATAGAATAGCCGAGACGCACATTCCTAAAGATGAGGATGAAAATTTGCTTGAAAGGTTTGAGAAACTGGAGTATGAGAAGATAGGGCCGGAAAGGCATGAGGAGCTTCTCCACATCCTCGAGAAGTTATCAGCAATATACCTCAAATAACAAAATCAACTTCTTTAATTTAAATTATTAAGTTAGATTTCTAAAATTCGGCCCTCTAGACCGGTCTATCTGCTTATCTGCTCCTCTTCTCTTGAGATGCGTCCGATGAAAACGCTTAAATATATGAAAAATTATTCATATCATGAATATTTCAAGTGAGGGGTTCCCATGAAAAGGGGGCTTAGCCAGACATGCTACGTCTTCTTCTCCGTTATCTCAAACCCAACAAGGCTCGCGATCCTTGAGAACCTCCTAAGGGGCCCCATGAACGTCTCACAGCTTACAGAACTCCTCAAGCAGAGGCAGAGTATGATCTCTCACAACCTAAGGCCCCTCCTCAGATGCGGCTTCATAAAGGTTGAGAGGAGGGGGAAGGAGAGGTTCTACAGCCTAAACGGGGAGACCGTTGAGCATCTGTTCAGAGTCGTAGAGAATCACTCACAGAAGTACTGCCCCACCATGGGAGTTTGCCCATCAAAGGAGGAAAAAAGAAGATGAGAAAATTGGTGATAAAGGAAGAGGGAAAAATCTGGCCTATACTCTTATGGAGTGATAGGAAGTTCATAATCTACTATGTAGGTGAGAGGGAGGAGGATATAATCGTTGAGGAGACGAGAAAGATGGACTTCGAAAATATCCTGGAAAACTTGGAGAAAGGCAAATCGGTCTTCATAACTATGAGGCCTGTAAGAGCACAGGATTTGGAGATGTCTCAAGATGGCCCTGAGAAAATTAGTTCGTATAGATGAAGATCTCTGCGACGGATGCGGAGAATGCCTAAAGGCCTGCCCAGAGGGAGCCCTGAGTATAATTGACGGGAAGGCCAAGCTATTAGATGAGGCTTACTGCGATGGACTTGGAGCCTGTATAGGATACTGCCCGAAGGGAGCTATAACCATCGAGGAGAGGATTGCAAAGCCCTTCCAAGACCCTCCTGAGTTGATCAACCCACCCCACAGAGGCATTTTTCAAGCATCTTCGGGCATAGAAGCCAAAGGGGAAGAGAGGCATCCAAGCCAGCCCCCTGGTAAGGCGGCTCTCCGAAACTGGCCGATAAAGCTCAGGCTCGTATCTCCAAGAGCCCCCTTCCTTAACGGCTCAGATCTCCTCCTAGCTGCAGATTGCACGCCCTTCGCCTATCCCCCACTCCACAGCTTTCTGCTTCCCGAGAGGACGATTCTCATAGGCTGTACAAAGTTTGACTCAGCTGAAGGATATGCGAAGAAGCTAGAGGAGATCCTGAAATGGAACGAGATTAAAGAGATAACCGTGTTTCATATGGAGGTTCCCTGCTGCCATGGACTCAATTGGGCAGCGATGAAGGCGATAAAATCATCTGGAAGAGACATTCCGGTTAAGAGGTTCATTCTGACGCTACAAGGAGAGATTGAGGAGGTGGAAGGTCTTGACTGAAAGGAAGGTCACACCACATACATGTCCAGGGATAGAGAAATTCATCAGGCCAACGGTAACCTACGTCAAATGCCACATCTGTGGAGGCGATGTCGAGATCTGGAGCGATGAGGAGGCTGGAATCTGCCTGAACTGTGGATCGGAATGGAGGCCACCCGAGAAAGAAGCCTCATGCCTGGAATACTGCGAATATGCTGATAGATGTAGAGAGCTTATAAGAACATTAAAACGGTGAGGCATAGCCTCGACACAATTCCTTTAATTCCATTTTTTAAAGATGATTGGGACTTATTAATTCGAGGTGCAAGTGGAGCCTAACCTGACCAAGCCATCCTAGCGGTGATGGTGGACGGGCGGCGAAACATATATATAAATAAATGATATATCTCTAAGATAAAGATGTCCGGAAAATGGTGTACTCGTTTCACCCTTGCGGCCCTGGCCCATGGCCTAATAGCGGCAATATGGTCGGGCCTGTTCATCGTGGATCAGCTTGGGATAAGATTGAACATGTCGAGGATTGTGGCGGGCGGAAGTGTAGGCACATGGCTTACCCTTGGATACCTCCTATATCTAGTGGCTGGGGTCATGGGTACTATGACCTGGGGAGGGATTTATGCTCTAATATCTAGAACCCCTAATAGATCCACCTTCAGCGATAAATTGGCATTAGCTCATTTCATCTTATACAACTTCGCCGTTGTGGTAGTAACCTGGCTCATGGGATATGTCGGCTTCCTCGGCGGCTCCCTCCTTTTGGCGGGAAAAGGGGTCGCAGAGATCCATGCAGCCATAGTCGGATTCGTCCTTCCAATAGGCGTATCAGTAGCCATAGGCGTCATCTCAACCCTCATAGGCGTAACAAACATACTTTTAACCCTGATGAGGGAAACTAAAGAGTAAGAAAACTGATATCTAGTAGGTAGTCCAAAATCTTTCAACCTCTTTAAGAGTGTCATATATCTTTATCTTAATTAAAGAATAGATGAGCTTATTTTTAATAACTACAAAAAGATCAATTTTTAGTATTTAGACTTAAACCATCTGCTGAGATCAGTTATAAATTGAACCCATCTTCTCGTCGAAGAACTCACCGAAAAGTTTTCCTACTGGAGCTCCAAGACTTCTCTCAGATAGGCCTTGTATGGACCAAGTCTGCCTCCGAAGTTCACCGCGGATATCCTCAGAACCCCTGGGACCTCAACTGCCGCCCTTATACCCTCCCCCATACCCCTTTTGACGGCAGCCTGGTCTAGGCCATTGACCACTATCTCGTAGATCGCGTTAACCCCTTCTGGAACCCTAGACTCGGTCACGGATCCCTTAAGGGTTGGGCAGAAGGGATGGTTAGTCGAGGCTGGAAGCTTGTACTTCATCGAGCCGGCCTTAGAGCCTGAGCGGCATATCCCTCCAGGGAAGGGGAGGATCACATATTTGGCCCTCTGGCCTATGGCATTTACGGCTGCCTCAGCTGCCTCTAAGCCTGTTTTGAAATCTTTTGCCATGATCAGGAAGGCGCCGCCTGCGATGGCCCTCATGGTTCCGAAGCTGTCTTCTACGATGAACTCCCCCTCCATCACAGGTATTCTCCAAACCTTCCTATCGTAGAGGGTTGCTTTCTCCTGGAATCCGTCGCCGAAGATGCTCAGAGCCTTTCCAATCTTCAATCTCCTTCTGGTCTTTGGAAGGCCGTCGAAGGCCGCCGTTGTAGGGCAGGTCATTACACATTGGCCTATCCGCGCTATCAGCTGCTGCTTCAGGCTTCCTCTATCCCTTTGATAGATCTGGATTAGGGCTCCTGGGCGTCCATCCGGGGTCTCCTCCCCTGGGAGTAGGCCCTCTATTCCGGCCTCAGCCGGGGACATTATTATGGATGATGCGAAGCCTGTGGCGTTTCTGGCCGCCGTAAGAGCCCATTTCTCGCTATCCGCTGTTATGAGGACCCTTCCCGCCCACATGGGGAACATCTCGGCGAATGTGTCCTCAACCTCCACTCCTTTATAGTTGAACATCCCTTTCTCACCTCATTGAGTATCTTCACCTTTCCGATATATCTATTATCGGTTCGCCTATTCCAAATACCTTTCATAGAAGCTCAGGTGGGGGTTGGCCTCAGCTGATATGAATAGCCTGCCATCCCCCTCTTCGGTTAGGTCTCCCCTGAATAGGTAGAAGCGCCCCTTGAAGGCCTGCCCCCCGGCGGTCGCCCTCTCCCTAACCTCCTCGAAGGTGAAGCTGGGGAGGATCAGGGGGGTTCTCCCTAAAAGGACTATCTTCCCACCCCTCATGTTTGCCCCCAACCGGCCTTCGGAGTCCCCCTCTATGAGGATCTCTCCTCCACCCATATGGACGCCTGCGAACTGATCCACACTCCCTAATATGTGGATCAGGCCCCCCTCCATCCATGAGCCAACCTCATACCC
>JAGTQJ010000001.1:15338-17269 GCA_018396515.1 Candidatus Bathyarchaeota archaeon
CTGGTTCCCCGCATCCCCATGCACCTCTATAACCCCGCCCCTCATGGAGCACCCCAGCCAGTCTTCCACATTGCCTTGAACCGTGATGGCTCCACCCGTCATCTCCTCTCCCAGGTTGAAGCCCGCATCCCCCTCCAACCTGATCAAACCCCCGGTCATCCTCCTCCCTATCCACCTGAAGCTCCTAGTGTCGCCGAGGATCACAATCGCCTGCTCCTCTGCCCTCTCAGCTGGAGTGCCAGAGACCTCGAATATATCACCCAACCTCCTCTCCCTATTCCCGACGAGGATTGGTAGCCCCTCTATCTCCTCGAGGGTTCTCCCCGCAAAGTTATCAGGGGAGATAGCCTGTCCATCAATGGGGAGGCTGACCTCCACCTTCTTCCTTAGAGTTAACTCCCTCAAGCCGACCTCTAACTACTCCAACCCCAAACCCTTATAAAACCTTATAAAATGAGCGCCCATGAGCCGGATTCAGGAAAGGGATTTACCCGGGCCGATGATGATCCTTCAAATCCTTATATATTACAACTCTGCAGAATAGGAGAATTTAGTTGAGGAGGGGGGAATGAAGGCCATCCTCGTCACCGGGAGAACCCTAGGCCAAGGGCTCGGGCTCGAGATGGGGAAGTTCTCCGATATCTACTATAGGAATGTGGCGACCTGTGAGATGAACCGGGGTGATATGGAGAGGCTGGGCGTAAGGGAGGGGGGCCTCATCAGGGTTAGTTCTGGCCTCGAAAGCATAGTCCTCAGGGTCTCCAAGAGCTTCGAGGAGATCCCACCTGGGCTGATCTTCGTCCCTTACGGGCCGTGGATAAACAGGATCATGAGGCCTGAAACCCATGGAACAGGGATGCCATCCTTTAAGGGAATCGAGGTTGAGGTGGAGGTGGAAACCTCAAGCCTCAGCGGTATCCCGAAGATCGATGAGCTATTGAGCAAGATTTAGGAGGGTCGCTTTGGAGACCTTCACCGGGGTCACATGCCCCTTCTGCGGATGCCTCTGCGACGACCTTGTGGTAACCGTTGAGGGGGGGAGGATCATCAAGGTTGGGAATGGATGCGCCTACAGCCTCACGAAGTTCCTCAACTATAACAGGGACAGGGTAGCCTCCCCCATGATAAAGGAGAAGGATAAACAGGTAGCCGTCGAGGTATCCGTCGCCATAGAGAGGGCTGCGAGGATCCTCGCTGAGGCAAGCTACCCCGTCCTATACGGCTGGAGCTCTACGAGCGGCGAGGCAATAGGCCTGGGCATCGAGCTCGCGGAGGAGGTTGGCGGGGCCATAGATAACACGACTTCGGTATGCCACGGCCCGACCACCGAGGCCCTTCAGGAGCTGGGTTTACCGGGGTGCACCCTGGGACAGGTGAAGAACAGGGCCGACCTCATAATCTACTGGGGCTCCAACCCTCTCCAGTCACATCTCCGCCACATGTCTAGATATACCATTGGGGCTGAGGGGAGGTGGAGGAAGAGCAGGGATGACCGATCCCTCGTGGTCGTAGATGTCAGAAAGACCTATACGGCGAGGGTTGCCGACTACTTCATCCAGGTGGAGCCGAATAGGGATTATGAGCTGATAACTGCCCTTAGAATGGCTTTGAGGCATGAGGAGATAGAGCAGGATAGGGTTGCAGGGGTTCCAGTGGAAGACATAGAGGAGCTGGCAGACCTGATGATGGGATGCGAGTTCGGAGCCCTCTTCTACGGCCTGGGCCTCACAATGAGCTACGGGAAGAACAGGAACATAGACGCCGCCATATCCCTGGTCAGGGATCTAAATAGATGGACAAAGTTTGTAATGATCCCCATGAGGGGCCACTACAACGTGAACGGGGCCAACATAGTCTTTCTCTGGCTTACTGGATACCCCTTCGCCGTCGACTTCTCCCACGGATACCCACTATACGCACCGGGTGCGACG
>JAGTQJ010000001.1:17280-17823 GCA_018396515.1 Candidatus Bathyarchaeota archaeon
TATCCTGAGCAGGGGTGAGAGCGACGCCTCCCTCATCATCTCCTCAGACCCCGCGGCAAACTTCCCGAGTAGGGCGATGGAGAACCTCTTCAGAAACCCCCTGATAGTCATAGATCCCCACAGGACGGTCACCTCCATGAAGGCCGACGTCGTGATACCCGCCGCCCTCGTGGGGATAGAGTGCGAGGGAACGGCATACAGGATGGATGGGGTCCCGATTAAATTGAAGGGTGTTGTTGAGCCACCTGAGGGGGTCCTCCCAGATGAGGAGATCCTGAGGAGGATATTAACAGAGGTGAGGAGGCTCAAGAGGGGGGGCTGAGTTGGAACTCCTCATATCCAACGCCATAGTATATGACCCAATAAACAGGATAGACGGTGAGAAGATCGATATAGCCGTGAAGAACGGTAGAATCGTGGAGGCCTCGGAGCTCAGGGATCCAAAGGTTCTAGACGCGTCGGGGCTGGTTGCCATGCCGGGTGGGGTCGACATCCACGCCCACATCGCAGGCCCAAAGGTCAACAAGGGTAGACTGCTGAGGC
>JAGTQJ010000001.1:17836-18882 GCA_018396515.1 Candidatus Bathyarchaeota archaeon
TAGGGTGGTAAGGGGGAGGAGGGAAGGGTTGAGGCCAATAGTTGGCTACACCATCCCGACAACCTTCACAACCGGGTACTGGTACGCCTCCATGGGCTATACGACCGTGATGGAGCCGGCTACACCCCCCCTTGAGACGAGGCATACCCATGAGGAGTTAAACGACACGCCGATAATAGATAAGGCCTGCTTCCCAGTCGTCGACAGCAACTGGTTCGTACTGGAGTATCTCAAGGAGGGGGACATAGAAAGCTGTGCGGCCTACCTCTCCTGGCTTCTGAGGTCGGTGAAGGGCTATGCGCTGAAGCTGGTCTCTCCAGGGAGTGAGGAGGCTTGGGGGGGGGGGGAGGGGCTAAGGGGGATAGATGACCCAGTTCCATACTTTGAGATAACCCCCAGAGAGATAATAAGAGGCCTCTACAGGGTGAACAGGCTCCTAAGGCTCCCATCACCCATCCACATCCACTGCAACGACCTAGGATCTCCGGGGAACTACAAGGTCACCCTCGACACCATGAGGTGTGTGGAGGATCTAGTCGAGGAGGGTAGGCCTTCATTACACATAGTCCACATCCAGTTCAACGCATATGGGGGATCGGGATGGGGGGATCTATCCTCCGGGGCCTCGGAGCTGGCCAAGTACGTGAACAGCCACAGCCATGTCACGGCAGACCTCGGACAGGTCCTCTTCGAGGACACAACGACGATGACGGCGGACGGCCCCTGGCAGTATGTGCTGCACAGGCTGAGCGGAAACAAGTGGGTAAACCATGATGTGGAGGCCGAAACAGGGGGTGGCATAGTACCATACGAGTATAGGAGGAAGAGCTATGTGAATGCAATCCAATGGACCATCGGGCTCGAGTTCGCATTACTGGTCAAGGATCCATGGAAGCTCTGCCTCACAACGGACCACCCTAACGGAGGGCCCTTCATCGAGTATCCAAGGATCATGACCTGGCTCCTCAGCAGTAAGGCCAGGGAGGCAACTCTGGCGAGGATAAATAAGAGGGCGAGGCGTAAGAGCCAATTGGGCTCTATAGACA
>JAGTQJ010000001.1:18888-33498 GCA_018396515.1 Candidatus Bathyarchaeota archaeon
ACACCCTATACGAACTTGCGATAGTAACGAGGGCCGCACCCGCGAGGATCCTCGGCCTGGAGGGGAAGGGGCATCTAGGTGTAGGAGCCGACGCCGACATCTCCCTATATAGGCTCGACCCATACGCCACGGACCTATCAAAGGATTACAAGAGGGTGAGGGAGGCCCTTAGGAGGGCAGCCTACACGATAAAGGGTGGTGAGATAGTAGCTATCGATGGTGAGGCTCTAAACACCAGCTATGGAAAGACCTACTGGGTTGACGTTAAGGTTCCGGAGCGGGATGAAGAGAGGATAAAACGTGACCTGAATGAGAGGTTTGAGAGGTACTACAGCGTAAAGCTTGAGAACTATCCCATCGAGGAGGGGGACCTCAGGTTCTCCTCTCCTCTAAGGATAAGGGGGGAGGGGATCTAATGGTCTGGGAGCCTAAGAGGCGCGGCGCCATCGTGAAGAGGGATGTCGATGACCACACGATAATGGAGAGGAGCCTCCTCGTGAAGAGGTACGAGCTTGAGCTGGACAGGAAGAAGTGCATCGGATGCGGAATATGCGCCGATGCCTGTCCGAAGGAGGCAATCAAATACTCCCCGGCGGAGTTCAAAGGGATAAGGGCCATCTCCCGACCAAGCATAGATTTCGATCCTGAACTATGCGTCCTATGCGGAGAATGCGTAACGGTTTGCCCCCTACACGCCCTCACCATGAGGATGGATGGGGCTGAGAGGATCCCAGTCGTGGAGCTCAACGTATTCGCCCAAGCCACGAGGAAGAGGTGGTGACCATGGAGGAGCCCAGGATAGGGGTATACGTCTGCCACTGCGGCCTCAACATAGCTGCTACAGTAGAATGTGAGGAGGTAGCTAAAAGGGCTAGTGGCCTACCCAACGTAGTGTTATCCAAGGACTACAGGTATATGTGCTCCGACCCAGGCCAGGAGATGATAAGGAAGGACATAGTGGAGCATGGCCTCAACAGGGTTATCGTCGCCGCCTGCTCCCCCAGAATGCATGAGCAGACCTTCAGGAGATGCGTCGCCTCAGCAGGCCTAAACCCCTTCCTCTTCGAGATGGCGAACATCAGGGAGCTCTGCAGCTGGTGCCACACCCACCACCCAATAGAGGCCACGGAAAAGGCCTTCGACCTCGTGAAGATGGCCGTCGCAAAGGCGAGATACCTCAACCCCCTTGAGGTTATAAAGGTCCCGGTGACAAAGGCATCCCTCGTCATAGGAGGGGGAGTAGCCGGGATCCACGCAGCCCTAGACCTCGCAGATATGGGCTTCAAGGTCTACCTCGTAGAAAGAAGCCCAACAATAGGGGGGCACATGGCCCAGCTTGATAAGACCTTCCCGACGCTGGACTGCTCCATCTGCATCCTCGGCCCTAAGATGGTTGATGTTGCCCAGCACCCGAATATCGTTCTGCTGACCTACTCCGAGGTCAGGAGGGTTGAGGGATACATCGGGAACTTCAGGGTGACCGTTGTGAGGAAGCCCAGGTACGTGGTGGAGAGGGAGTGTAATGGGTGTGGGGAGTGCGCCAAGGCCTGCCCCGTCGAGGTCCCAAACGAGTTCGATGAGGGGTTGGGGTTTAGGAAGGCGATATACATGCCATTCCCGCAGGCCGTCCCTGCGAAGTACACCATAGACAGGAGGGCTTGCATAGAGTGCATGGGCTGCGTCGAGGCATGCAGGCTCCAGGGGAGGAACGCCATAGACCTGGATATGAGGGAGGAAGAGATACAGCTCGAGGTGGGAACCATCATCGTCGCAACAGGATACGACCTATATGACGCCTCAAGAATCAAGGCTTACGGCTACGGGATTTATGACAACGTCTTCGCGGCCCTAGAATTCGAGAGGATGATCAACGCCTCGGGTCCAACGATGGGCCAGATAATTAGGCACTCGGATAAGAGGGTTCCAAACAGCCTCGCATTCATAACATGCGTCGGGTCTCGAGATGAGAAGGCCAACATCTATTGCTCAGGGTTTTGCTGCATGTACACCCTCAAGAATGCACTTCTAATGAGGGAGCACTACCCAAACACGAAGATATACATCCTCTACATGGATATGAGGACCCCCTTCAAGGGGTACGAGGAGTTCTTCAGGAGGGCGAGGGAGGAAGGTATAATATTCCTAAGGGGGCGCCCAACTGAGATCTACGAAGACCCGAAGACGAAGAACCTCCTCATATCGATGGAGAACATCTCCACAGGAGAGCCTATGGATCTGGAGGTGGAGATGGTGGTCCTCTCACCAGCAGCCGTTCCTCCGGAGGGGAGCGAGGAGCTGGCCAGAGCTCTCACCATACCCAGGGAGATGAGCGGCTTCTTCATGGAGGCCCACGCGAAGCTCAAGCCTATAGACGCTGCCACCGACGGGGTCTTCCTCTGCGGGGCTGCCCACGGACCCAAGGATATTCCATACAGCGTCTCACAGGGGAGCGCGGCGGCCTCCAGGGCGGCCAGGATAATGGCGAGGGGGGAGTGGGAGATAGAGCCGATAGTCGCATATGTAGACCCGGAGAAATGTAGGAACACCAAGGCAAAATGCGGGATATGCACAACAAAGTGCCCATATGGGGCCATCACAGCGGAGGAGGGCAGGGCTGCGGTTGTGAACACAGCCAAGTGCCATGGATGCGGGACCTGCGCCGCCGACTGCCCAGCCAACGCCATAACCCAGATGCACTTCACAGACGCTCAGATCATCGCACAGATCCACGCGGCCCTAGAGGAGAAACCTGAGGAGAAGATCCTAGGTTTTCTATGCAACTGGTGCAGCTATGGGGCAGCAGACCTCGCCGGGACAAGCCGCTTCGAGTATCCCACAGAGATAAGGATAATCAGGGTCATGTGCTCAGGGAGGATAGACAGGGACTTCGTCCTAGAGGCCTTCAGGAAGGGGGCTGGAATGGTCCTAGTCTCGGGATGCAGGTTTGGGGACTGTCATTATATATCTGGAAACTACAACGCCGAGAAGAGGATAAAACCCCTATTCTCACTCCTACCCAGATTGGGAATAAGCCCGGAGAGGCTTAGGCTGGAGTGGTTCTCGGCTGCGGAGGCCGGCTTCTACGTCAACCTGGTTAAAGAGATGTCGAAAACCCTGAGGGAACTCGGGACTGATAGGATAAGGATGGAGAACGAGAAGGCTAGACCCCTTCTGGACAGGATGCTCATCCATCTAGGAGGCGGGGGATCTTGAGTGAGGGGATGCCCGAGGATTTAGCGGCGCTGATAAAGGAGAAGGTTGTCCACTGCTTTCAATGCGGCTCCTGTGTGGGCAGCTGCCCCACGGCCAGGGCTATACCCGAGTATAACCCTAGGAGGATGATGGAGGAATTGATACTTGGGCGATGGAGGGGGGTCCTCTCGGGGAGGATGATATGGCTGTGCACCCTCTGCCACACCTGCTATGAGGTATGCCCACAGGGGGTTGGAATCTCACATATAATAGTGGAGCTCAGAAACCATGCTGCTAGGATGGGGCTTGCCCCCCCGGAATACCTTAACAACGTGAGGCAGGTGGCCTCAACCGGGTGGACATCGCCACTCACAGGTGCTGTCCAGAGGATAAGGAAGGAGCTGGGCCTCCCAGAGGTAAAAACGGCTGGTGTTGAGGAGGTGGGGAGGCTCATCGAGCTAACTGAGCTGGGAAGGATGATGGGGGAGCAGCGGAGTTGAGATACGCATTCTTCCTGGGGTGCATGATCCCATTAAGGCTTCCCCATATAGAGAGAGCCACGAGGATGGCATTGGAGGCAGTAGGGGTCGAACTATTGGATATGGAGGGGGCCTCCTGCTGCGGTGAGCCCATATCGATACAATCACTCGATAGGGAGGCATGGATCGCCCTAGCCGCCAGGAACCTATGCATCGCGGAGGAGATGAAGGCTGACATTCTAACCATCTGCAGCGGATGTTACGAGACATTAAAGACGGCGAACGTTTCCATGAAAAGGGAAACTAGCTTAAGGGAGAGGATAAATGAAAAACTATCCGCCATCGGTAAAGAGTTCAGGGGAACCATAGAGGTTAAGAACATCATCGAGGTCCTGGGGGAGGTAGGAGAGGAGAGGATAAAGGCACATCTTAAAAGGCCCCTGAAGGGGATAAGGGTGGCCGCCCATCCAGGCTGCCATCTCCTCCGCCCAAGCGAGATAATACAGTTCGATGATCCAATGAGGCCAGTATTGCTGGATAGGCTCATAAGACTCCTAGGGGCTGAGAGCATCCAATATCCGAAGAAGATGCTATGCTGCGGGGCTGGCCTTAGGCTAGTGGACCTAGAGAAGGCCAATAAGCTCGTCGAGATGAAGCTGAGCCTGATAGAATCCGCTGAAACAGACTGTATCGTTTTGGTCTGCCCCTACTGCATGATCCAGTATGATCTCACCCAGAGGATGATTAAAAGAGAGGATAAGGCACCCTTCAACATCCCAGTGTTATATTACTCTGAACTCCTCTCCCTTGCATTAGGTTTCTCTCCCTCAGAGATAGGTCTAAGATTCCACAGGACGAGTGTTGAGCCCTTACTGAAGAAGCTGCCCTAATAGTTGCAGTAGATCACCTCTTTATCTCCGAGATGATGTATCTGATTATCTCTTCAGCTATGTTGGTCTCCGTGACGCTCTGAAGCCCCATCCACCCGGGTTGACTGTTAACCTCGACTATCCTCGGCCCATCCCCCCCCTCTAGTACGTCTACGCCCGCGACCATGCAGCCCACAACCTTTGAGGCCTTCACAGCAAGCTCCTCCAACTCCCCTCCCAGCTCAAGGGGCTCGGGTCTGGCCCCCTGGCTTACATTCGTCTTCCATCCCTCTGCAACCCTTCTCATCGATGCCAGGACCCTATCGCCCAGGACGAATGCCCTGATATCCGTGGATCCATGCTCTATGTACTCCTGAATGTAGATGACCTGATGGTGGAAGGATAGGGCCCTGAAGATCCTCTCAGCGACATCACGATCAGAGACCCTCGTGGATCCAATCCCCCTACTTCCGAATATGGGCTTTACCACCACATCCCCCCCAAGCTCCTCGAAGGCCTTTAGCGCATGAGTCGAGCTCTCGGTGACTACTGTTCGGGGTACAGGGAGGCCGGCCTCCTCAAGAAGGGTTAGTGCGAAATACTTGTCCACAGCCCTCTCTATCGATTTAGGCGGATTCACAACGAGGAGACCTAACCTCTCGAGTCGGTAGAGGAGGTCCATCCTGAAGATGATCTCCTCAAGAGAGCCCCTACCGATGGGACGGATGATAAGGGCGTCGAGATCTAGAAGGTCCTCTCCATCATATGAGGCCGCGGGCCTAAATCCCACTCTCGCCATTATCTCCGGGAACCTCAAGATCAGGGATCCAACGCCAAACCTCCTCATTGCCTCAAGGAGCTGCATCGAGCACCAGCTACTCTCATCCCGGGTTAGAAGCCCGAACCTCAATATCAAACCCCCCCTTTAAAACTGTGTAGGGACCTATTTGAATAGGAAGGCGTGCTATGAAAAGCTTTTTACCCCCTCCTCCAAGGTATCATGACTTGTCTTCGAGATACGGATTCAGAAGCTTTATTGAACATACGTTCCGCCAGCTCCCCCCACTTCTCCAGCGAGGGAAGGAATATCCTGTTCCTCACGAATATCATCGGAACCCCACAGGTCTGGAGGGTTCCAGTCGAGGGAGGGTGGCCGGAGCAGATGACCTACTACGATGACAGGGTTACGGGCATAAGGTGCTCCCCAAGGGATGAGAGAATAGCCTTCTCGAAGGACCAAGGTGGGAATGAGAGAGATCAGATATTTATGTTACATCCCGATGAAGGGCTTGTCACCGAAGTGGCCATGGAGGAGGATATGATCCACGGCCTTGGGCCATGGTCTCCGGACGGGAGTTTTCTAAGCTTTAGATCCAACTCCAGGCATAGGGCATTCTTCGACATCTACATCTTGGACACATACTCTGGAGAGGTTAGGCTGATCCTTGAGCATGATGGGATGAATACGCCTGAGGCATGGTCAAACAATGGAAGGTGGCTTTTAGTTAAGAGGCAGAACACCAATCTAGACTCTGATCTATACCTCATCGACGTCGAGAAGGGTAGCAGCAGATGCATAACCACCCATGGCGGAGAGGCGTCATACGCTGATCCAGCTTTCACACCCGATGATAGATCCATCATATGCCTCTCAAACAGAGATAGAGAGTTCATGGCCATGGTCTCCATCAACCTCGAGGACGGCCATGAGGAGGAGATACTGGAGGAAGATTGGGACTTAGAGGCCCTAAGTTTGACAGGGGACGGGGAGAGGGCTGCATATGCGGTCAATGAGGAGGGATACTCGAAGCTTAAGATCATGAGGCTATCCGATGGGAGAATCGAAGATGTCGAGGGATTACCCCCTGGGGTTGTGAGCGAGGCAAAATGGTCTCCGGACGGGATGATGCTGGCCTTCACCTTCAGCAGCTCAAGATTCAACTCCGACATATGGATCTACCGATATAGAGATGGTTCGGTCTACAGGCTGACTAAAAGTGATAGAGGGGGCATCCCACAAAGTGCATTCGCGGAGCCCGACCTCATTCGCTTCCAGACGTTCGACGGTTTAAGCATGCCAGCCTTCCTCTACCTCCCAAGAACCTGGACTGGGGAGAAACCTCCTGTTGTTATGTATATCCACGGCGGCCCAGAGTCGCAGTTTAGACAGAGCTTCAACGAGGTGATCCAGTACCTTGTTAACCACGGCTACGCGGTCTTCTCTCCGAATGTAAGAGGGAGCACCGGTTACGGTAAGACGTATGTCCACCTCGATGACACATATAGGCGGATGGATTCGGTTAAGGATCTCAGATACGCCCAGAAATGGCTGTCGAGCTGCGGTAGAGTTGACCCCAAAAGGATAGCCCTATTAGGGGGGAGCTATGGGGGCTTCATGGTTCTCTCAGCTTTAACTGAATACCCAGAGCTATGGGCTGCTGGTGTAGACCTCTACGGGATTGCCAACTTCCTGACCTTCCTGAGGAATACGGGGCCTTGGCGCAGGAGGTTGAGGGCCTGTGAATATGGTGATCTAGAGAGAGATGCGCAACTCTTGAGCGAGATATCCCCCATAAACAAGGCCGATAGGATCAAAGCTCCCCTGATGGTGGTTCACGGAGAGAACGATCCCAGGGTTCCCAGATCCGAGACCGATCAGATAATCGAAGCCATGAGGCGTAGGGGGATACCCTTCAAATACATAATCTTTGATGACGAGGGACATGGGATAGTCAAGCTGAAGAACCGCATCAAGGCCTTCGAGGCCATAGTCGAGTTCTTCGATGAGCACCTAGCACCATAGAATCATGGATATCCCCACTCCTTCCCCAAAATAATTAAATCACACGTAAAATCATAAAACCACGATGTTTTCACTCTTTATGTTACAATCTTGAGAATAATATGTCCTTGTAAAAAGATAAAATTTAATTCAACTATTTGATATCTACGATTAGTTGAAACTTCCTCAAAAAACTCATATAATAGTAAATGATAGTTTTTTGGAGGTTAGAGAGAAAAATGGTCCGTTTAGGTTTCCTAAAGCTGGGGAACATAGCCACGGCTCCTCTCTTGGAGCTTCTCATGGATGAGAGGGCGGAGAGGGAGGATCTCGAGTTCAGGGTGCTCTCTTCAGGCCCGAAGATGATCCCGGAGCAGTCAGAGGAACTTGCCAGGGCGATGATCTCCCTAAAGCCGGATATAGTCTTCGTTATTAGCCCCAACGCCGCTCTCGATGGGCCTAGGCGGGCTCGGGAGACGCTCTCAAAGGAGGGCATCCCAGTCGTGGTCATCACCGATGGCCCTAGGAAGCTCCTTGAAGAGTTGAAGGGGAGTGGGATGGGTGGAATAATCCTCGAGGCTGACCCCATGATAGGTGCTAGGAGGGAGTTCCTAGATCCGATCGAGATGGCCCTCTTCAACGCCGATGCGATAAGGGTGTTGTCCGTGACAGGGGTCTTTAGGGCTCTGGTCGGGGTGGTCGACAGGCTCGTGGAGCAGCTGAAGGAGGGAGTAAAACCTGAGCTTCCCCTGCTGGAGGTGACTAGAGACTTGGCCCTTAAGGCCTCGGGCCTCTCTAACCCCTACGCCTTAGCCAAAGCGGGTGCGGCGTACGAGATGGCTAAGAGGGTCGCAGCCCTGACGACGGAGGCCTGTTTTAGGGAGAAGGATTGGATCATCTACACGAGCCTCTGCGCCACAGCTCATGAGCTTATGAGGATGGCTGGAATCCTTGCGGACGAGGCCAGGGAGATAGAGAAGTACGGCGACTCCCTGCTGAGGAGGCCCCATCACAGGGATGGATCGGTGTTGGAGAAGAGGAAGCTCCTGGAGAAGCCAGCTAGGAGCTAGCCCCTTCTCTTTTTCTTGCTCATGGAGAGCTTTAATACCGCGCCTAGGCCCGACTCCCCTTCTTCGAGGGGCTTCAACTCGAGGAGGCCCGCCTTCTCAGCATCCCTCAGGAGCTGCTCACCCAGATCGGTTCTAACTATCACGGTCGACCACCCATCAGGGGAGCCGACATTCCCTACGGAGATGTCGGAAAACTCGGCTGTGAAGTCCTCACAGACCTCACAGCAGGGCCTCACAAGCTCCTTAACTCTGCTCAACCCGATCTCAAATAATGTGTCCCCGTCCCTGATGGCGGCGAATTTGCCCCTTCTTATAGCGAACTTCGTCACCTCCTTCGGGTTTACTCCCTCCTTCTCTAGAAACTCCATTAGTTTTTTATAGTCGAATGTCTCCATGCAAAAAAGCCCTATCTTAATTGCTACAGATTCTGCGATCCTCCTGTCTGTGTATGTTCCCTTCTCTATCTTTCTTAGAGCTCTGATCTGGCATGGAGTCCCGACAACCGCAACCCTCTTTCTCCTGTACTCGGAGACCGCGGAGTCCACTCCCACCAGCGTGGGGCTCGGGGTATACTTTGTTCCAGCCCCCTTTAGGACCTCCTCATCTCTCAGGGCCACCATCGGCCTTGGGGCCCAAACTCCCCCCTCTTCTACCCCCGCGACCACGGCGCAGTCCCCTCCCCCCCTGAGAAACTGGATTAGGAGGCTTGAGACCACACCGCCGTCCTGGGAGCGCCTCAGGACCCCTTGATCCCTAGACCTGCCGGCGTAGTATCCCTTATAAATCCCTAGTAGGGCCTCATTCTCCGACCTACCCCTCCCGAAGATAAGCCTCTCCAATTCCGCCTCGTCGAAGGATGTTCTTGGGCAGCAGCTGTAGCATATCCCGCAAGCTATGCATATCCCAGTAAGCCTTGGAGAGCCCTCGGTCAACGAGATGGAGTTTACGGGGCAGACGGCCTCACATCCCCCGCATCCCACGCATAGACCCTTATTTATCACCTCGGCCAATAGTTGGCCGAAGACCTTAGGCCTCGCGCTCATCTCGATCCAACCGTCTACTCTCAGGTGAGACTTCAATTTTACTACTCGTAAAGTTAAAAAACCTTGTCCTATGAAGGCTCGCCCTCTAGGAAGTCACATACTCCCATAAATTTAGGGAGAGTGTTGGAGAAACCTATAAATAGAGTCTTATATACTGGCTGAGGGCAGGCATTCTAAGGTTGAGCCTCAGAGAGTTCTTCAGACCAGGTTCAGTAGCCATAATAGGCGCCTCCCGAAGCCCGGGCAAACTCGGATATGTCCTCCTGAAGAATCTCCTCGAAAGCGGTTATCGTGGACCAATTTACCCCATCAACCCAAACGCTGAGGAGATACTAGGCATAAAATGCTACCCTTCAGTTCTGGATGTGGACGGCGAGGTTGAGCTGGCGGTTTTAGCCATACCCGCAGGGCTCGTCCCAGCTGTGGCCGAGGAGTGCGGGAGGAAGGGTGTCAAGGCGTTGATCGTCATCTCCGCCGGTTTCAGGGAGTCCGGCCGAGAGGGTTACGCCCTTGAGAGGAGGCTCATAGAGATAGGCTCAAATTATGGGATGAGGATACTAGGGCCGAACTGCCTAGGTCTAATAGACACCTGGACGCCGATAAATCTGACCTTCGCCTCGGGGATGCCAAAGAGGGGTGAGATAGGCTTCATCTCCCAGAGCGGCGCCCTAGGGACCGCGATACTGGATTGGATGATAAAACATGGAATAGGCTTCTCCAGCTTCATCAGCCTAGGAAACAAGGCAGACCTAGACGAGGTCGACTTCATAGAGGCGATGGGTGAGGATGAGTCGGTGAAAGCCATCCTACTCTATATCGAGTCCATCGAGAGGGGGGAGAGATTCATCGAGGTGTCTAGGAAGGTCTCCAGGAGAAAGCCCATCGTCGCCCTGAAGGGTGGGACATCCACGGCTGGAGCGAGGGCGGCGGGGAGCCATACAGGCGCCCTCGTAGGAAACTTTACCTCTTACAAGGCTGCCTTCAGAAAGGCCGGGATAATCCTCTCTGATAGCCTAGAGGACCTTTTCAACTATGCCATCTCATTCACCTGGCAGCCGATCCCAAAGGGGGAGAAGGTGGCGATCGTGACAAACGCCGGAGGCCCAGGTATAATCGCCACGGATCTATGTGAGAAGCTGGGAATAGAGCTGGCTGAGCTCGATCATGAGACCATGAATAGGCTGGCTAGAAGCCTCCCATCCGCAGCCTCCATCGTGAACCCCATAGATATCCTGGGGGATGCCAGGGCTGATAGGTATAGGATTGCGATCGACTGTGCTCTAGAAGACCCAAACGTAGATGCGCTCCTGGTCATACTCAGCCCTCAGGCCATGACTGAGGTGGGGGCAACGGCTGAGGCCTTAGTCGAGGCTCATCGGAGGAGGGGGGACAAGCCCATCATGGCGGTCTTCATGGGGGGAGGCCTTGTAGAAGAGGCCTCCAGATACCTGAAGGAGAATAGGATCCCCTGCTTCGAGTTTCCTGAGGATGGGGTGAAGGCCCTATCAACCCTCATAGAATACTCAAGGTTCCTGAGGAGGATGGATCATCCCATAAGGAGGCTTGAAGATGTAGATCCCAGCTCTGTCAGAGAGACCCTGGATGGAGTGAGGAGGTATGGAAGAATCAACCTCCTACCCCAGGAGGCCTTCAGGATCCTGGAGGCTTATGGGATTAGAACCCCTAAGAGCGATGTCGCAACCTCAGCCGATGAGGCTGTCATGTATGCTGAGAGGTTAGGCTATCCTGTGGCCCTGAAGATAGTCTCGCCCGACATCATGCATAAGACCGATATAGGTGGCGTCGCCCTGAATCTGGGCTCCGAGGAGGAGGTGAGATACGCCTTCGAGGACATCATGGCCAAGGCATCGAAGCTCATGCCCCAGGCCCGTCTAACTGGAGTAATGGTTCAAAAGATGGTCCCTAAGGGAAGAGAGATGATAGTGGGAATGACGAGAGATAGGCAGTTTGGGCCCTTAATCATGTTCGGCCTAGGGGGCATCTATGTGAATTTCTTGAGAGATGTGTCGTTTGGCCTAGCTCCGCTCACATATGAGGAGGCCACCCGGATGATCGAGGAGACGAGGGCCTCAACACTCCTGAAGGGGATAAGGGGGGAGCAGCCCTCAGATATAGAAGCCCTTAAAGATGTTATCCTAAGGGTCAGTCAGCTAGCCCTAGATTTCCCCGAGATCCTGGAGATGGATATAAACCCGGTAATAGTTTATGAGGATGGTAAAGGATGTATATCTTTAGATGTTAAGATAACCTTGGGGGAGGTGGAGAGGGGCTAGATGGTTTACTCCATATACGTAGCGGGCACAAGCTTCAGCGGTAAGACAGCCCTCTGCCTAGGTCTATACGGTAAGCTCCAGGAGATGGGGCTGAGAGTAGGGTTCTTCAAACCAGTTGGGAGGGGATTAAAGATGATCGATGGAAAGCTCAGGGATCCAGACACCCTCCTAATGAGGGAGGTCATGGGCCTACTTAACCCCCTTGATGAAATCACCCCTATAATCGTAGGAAGAAGGTATCTGGACGAGATCCTCCAAAAATGCGAATATGCCCTGGGAAGGATTAGAGAGAGCTATGAAAAGCTGGGTAAGGATAAGGAAATACTATTAATCGAATCAGCGCCCCAGCCCGAGTTTCTAGTCTCATGTGGGCTAGATGTATCGAGGTTCTCAAAGGAGTTCTCATCTAAGGTGATCCTCACCGTCAGGGGAGAAGACGACTCGGTGGCTGAGAGGGCAATACTCTATAAGCATCTTATAGAGGAAAGGGGAGGAAAAATTCTCGGGGTTGTCTTAAATTTCATACCCCACCAGCAGATGGAGAGGATGAAGGGGGTGGTCTCAAGGGTACTAAACCTATCCGGGCTGGAGGTTCTGGGTATAGTACCAGATCTCAGGGAGCTTACCCTCCCAACGGTTCAGGAGATTATGGAGGCCCTGAACGCGGAGCTCCTAGCTGGTGAGAGGAACATCGAGTCCCTGGTCGACGACTTCCTCATAGGGGCCATGACGCCAGAATCGGCCATGAGCTGGCTTAGGAGGAGCGTTGGAAGGGCCCTTATAACGGGCGGCGATAGAACCGATCTAATTCTAACAGCGCTGGAGACTAGGCCTAGCGCGATAATCCTGACGGGTAATATCTACCCATCTGAGAGGGTTCTCACATCGGCGGAGGAGAAGGGCATCCCAGTCCTACTCGTACCAGATGATACATACACCACCGTGACAAAGCTGGAGTACCTAGATGGGAGGATCTACCTCTCCCCCCCAAATCGACTAGGAAGATACAGTTAGCTTTGAAGATGATAGGCGAGTACATCGACATGAAGAGAATACTAGAGGACTATGTCAGCTGTAAGGAGAGGAGAACTTGACTCCCTCACCATTATAAGGTTTCGAACCTTTCAACACCCGGAGTTAAATTATATTATTATAGTAGTATTCTCAACTCGTCGAGGGCCTTAAGGGCTCGGATCCCCCTCTCGGATATCTCCAGATATTTTCTCCTCCCATCTGTCGAGGAGACTATCAGACCCCTCCTCTCAAGGTATGAGATGTGCTGATATACAGCTCCAAGGGTCATCCTTCTACCCAGCCTCTTCCAAAGCTCATATCCATGTATCCTCCCACCCTTGACAATCCTAAGGATCCTCTCCTTCGTAGCCAGACTTGTCCCTAACCCTGTGGATCTTTTACGCCTGTTAAGGGTCTTTATCACGTCATCGGTCTTAAGCCCGCTGCTGGTTATCAGGGTTACAACCGAGTCTCCCCTGTCCATCACCCCAGAATCAACGAGGCGATGGAGAGAGGCTATCGTGGCTGCGCTCGCAGGCTCGGCGAATATCCCCTCATATCTGGCCAGCTCCCTCTCCGCCATTAGCATCTCCTCATCCGTCACCCCTAATGCAAGCCCCTTAGATTCCCTTAGAGCCCTTAAGGCCGCACGGCCATAGATGGGTGATGCAACCCTTATAGCCACGGCACTTGTTTCGGGCTTATCGATCCTAACAGGTTCTTGGAGGTCGAGCATGAAGGCCTTAACTATGGGGGAACATCCACTTGCCTGGACACCTATCAACCTTGGAGAGTGGTCTATAACGCCCCTCTCCAATAGCTCCTTATATCCCTTCCATATCGCGTACACAGTGGCTCCGCTCCCCATAGCCACAACTATCCAGTCGGGGGTTTGGGCCTGCTCAGCCAGCTCGTAGGAGATGGTCTTGAGGGCCTCGGATGCCAATGGGTTGAGCTCAGCGGTTGCTTGATATAATCCTGTCCCCTCAGCTATCTCCGCGGCCTTTGCAATCGCCTCCTCGATAGTTGATCCCGCCTCTTCGGGATTGGCGTCATATATGATCATCTGGGCGAGTTTCCCCATATCCAGATCTTTAGGAACTAGAATTTGGCATTCTATATTGGCCTTAGCTGAATAAGCGGCCACGGAGGCCCCATGGTTCCCGTTACTTGCGCAGATCACCCCCCCATAACCTCTACTAACCGCATCTGAGACCACCAGTGAGGCCGATCTATCCTTGAACGAGTTGGTCGGGTTCCTGGTCTCATCCTTGAGGTACAAATGCCTCAGCCCGAGGGCCTCACCGAGCCTCTTCGCCTCCTGGAGGGGGGTCCCCCCCTCCCCAAGGGTTATGGGTTTAACGACGGTTGGGAGGACCCTTCTATACTTCCAAAAGGTGAGAGGGCCAGTGAGGGCAACCTCCCTCAGATAATCGGGATCGAAGATATACTCCAGGTTATCCCCGCATTTCACACATCTATTTATGAATTCTTGAGTCTCAAACCCGCAAGAGGTGCATGAAAGCCTGTATCTGGCCCTCATTCCCACCCATTACAGTCAAAAGGAACGCTCCCTATTTAACCTTGAAAGGAACCCGGAGAACTCGCAGGTTTCATCTGTAAAGATGTAAAAATATGGCTCTTATTTCGGTGAACAATTTAAAAAACTTTATTTTTATCTTCTATGCCCTCGATCTGGAGTTTGAAATCGCAAGTGAAGATAAAGGATTTGAAGCCTGGCATGGAAGGGGTAGATTTGGAGGTCAGATTATTAAGCCTTGAGAAACCGAGAAAGGTAAAAACATATACTGGAGCAGAACACATATTATTGGAGGGGGAGGTAGAAGACGATACTGGAAGATCTCAA
>JAGTQJ010000077.1:0-2860 GCA_018396515.1 Candidatus Bathyarchaeota archaeon
GGAGGCGGAGGCTATGGTGCTGGGCCTTGAGCCCGTGGATGATTGGATCCTCGACCGGTCTCCGAGGCTTAGGATCGTTGCGAGATATGGTGTTGGCTATGACACCGTGGATGTCGAGGCCTGCACCAGGAGGGGGATCTACGTGACCCACACGCCCGGTGTCTTATCCTCCGCGGTCGCCGAGCTCACCATAGGCCTCATGCTCTGCCTGTCGAGGGGGCTGGTGAGGGCGGATAGGTATGTGAGGGAGGAGTGGTGGAGGCATGATAGGGGGCGTCTTCATATGGGTAGGGACCTCAACGGGAAGGTCCTGGGGATAGTAGGCCTCGGCCGCATAGGGGTTGAGGTGGCTGCCAGGGCCAGGGCCTTCAACATGAAGGTCCTTTACCATGATGTCGAGCCCAAAAGAGAGGCTGAGAGGTCCCTAGGGGTAGAATATACGGATCTTGAGGCCCTACTTAAGGCCTCGGACTTCGTATCTTTGCATCTCCCATTGACGCCGAGGACGAGGGGCCTCATAGGGGAGAGGGAGTTGAAGATGATGAAGCCCACAGCTTATATAATAAACACATCGAGAGGATCGGTATTAGACGAGGGTGCTCTATGTAAAGCTCTGAAAGAGGGATGGATAGCCGGAGCTGGATTGGATGTATTTGAAAAAGAGCCACTTCAAAGGGATAGCGAGCTTATAAATATGGATAATGTGGTCCTCACACCTCACATAGGCTCATATACTTCTGAGACTAGAAGGGCCATGGCACTGATGTGTATAGAAAATGTGAGAGCAGCTCTCGAAGGAAAGAGGCCTCCAAACCTTGTGCCAGAGCAAAAAGATATAATAATATCATGAATCCTTGGATCATATGATATTTAAAGTTTTAAGATTGTTTTTATCATCGTGATCGAGACTGATAAGGTTTAAATCCAGATCATCGACGTCTATCGGGATGTCTTCCAAGGGCTTCAGGAGGCTCTACATACTGCTTTGTCTCGTGGGCCTCCTCACAATGGTGGCCTCAAGCCTGGTAAACCCACTGCTCTCCATCTTCTCCAAGAGCATAGGTGCCTCAGGGCTCTATATAGGCCTCGCCGTTGCGGGCTACTGGATAAGCAGGGTCTTCTTGGAGATCCCGAGCGGCTTCATACTCATGAGGCTTGGGTATTATAGGCTTATGGTCTTGGGCCTCCTCCTCATAGCCCTAGGAAACCTCCTCTGCTCCTACGTCTCCACCCCCACCCAGCTCATCCTAGCCCGCATCCTATCCGGCATCGGCCCCCCCTTCTTCTTCGGGGTGGCCATGACATTCGTCATCAACCTCTCCGGAGCTGAGCATAGGGGAAGCGCCATGGGCCTCTTCCAGGGGATCGAGTTCCTCGGAAGCATCGCGGGCTCCATGATGAGCGGATATGTCATCTCCACCCTAGGGTTCAGGATGAGCTTCCAACTGTCCTCCCTGATCGTGTTTTTGGCCCTGCTCATGCTCATGCCCATGTCGGGCATGAGGAAAGCCGGATCAGGGTCCTCCTCAGCCCCTCCCCTCTCATTATCCTCGATGAGGGAGGTTCTAAGCAGCGGGAACCTCCTCATCGCCTGCAGCGCCATCTTCTCTGAGTTCATATTGACCCAAGGGGTCCTCTTCACCGTCTTCCCGATCCATGCTAATGAGGGTATAGGGATCTCCCTCACCGAGATAGGACTCCTCATGGGGATGAGGTCAATAGGCCATGTTGTCTCGGTCCCCATCATGGGGTGGGCCTCCGATAAGATAGGTCGAAGGCCCATCATCCTCTTCGGCCTGGCGGCCTCAGCCCTCCTCACAATATCCCTGAACGCGGCCTCATCACTCCTTCCCCTCGCCGTCCTCATGTTCGCCTTGGGGATGACCACCGGAGCCATCTGGATCGTCAGCCCGGTCATAGCCGGCGAGTCCGTCCCTGAACCCCTAAGAGGCGTGGCCATAGGCACATACAGAACCTCCTTCGACCTCGGCTCGGTTCTAGGCCCGATAATAATGTCCTCGATCATGAGGGACTATGGCATATCCACCTGCTTCTATATCTCATCCGCCCTGCTTCTAGCGAACCTGGCACCAGCCCTAAAGATCAAAGAGCATAGATGAAAGCCTCATTTAGATTCTTTAAGAATGGACAAATATTAGGATTTTATGATCTACCCTCTTGACCTATATATGATTTTGACACTCATTTTCAACTTTCTATTGCTTGGGCCTCCTGCAAAGCCTTTTCCATGGATGGAGATATCTCCATCTAGTTGAGTATGTCTGGGAAGGTTCTACTCTGGGATATGACCCGTGAGGAGGCTGAGGAGGCCTTCAAGGAGGCTGACTTCATAGTCCTGCCAACGGGGAGCATGGAGCAGCACTCCAGCCATCTCCCCCTCTCCACTGATAGCATAAGGGCTGAGGAGTTGACCAAGTATCTGGCCCTCCACTCCGATGGCCTCAGGATGGTGGTGCTCCCGACCCTTGTCTACGGCCAGTCCCTCCACCACATCCACTTCCCCGGAACCATAACCCTCAGGGAGGAGACCTACATCCAGGTTCTCAGGGACATCGCCTGGAGTGTGAAGCAGCATGGAGGGAGGAGGCTCCTGATAATCAACTATCATGGGGGGAACATGGCCCCCATCGAGCTGGCCAGGATGATGATAGAGAGGGAGATAGGCCTGAAGGTCTACTTCGTGGGCTGGAGCAGCTTCGCCGCCGACCTGGTTAGGGAGTGGTTCCCGGGCGTCCCATACGGCCACGCCTGCTACTATGAGACGAGCATGATCCTCCACCTCAGGCCCGACCTGGTGGACAGGGAGAAGATGAGGAGGCAGAGGCAGAGGCATGAACTC
>JAGTQJ010000077.1:2866-7259 GCA_018396515.1 Candidatus Bathyarchaeota archaeon
CCAACCCGCCCATTGACCAGGGCCCCATCGGCAGCGTACTTCGAGGACGAGTACCTCGACGGGGGGATCGGGGATCCAACCCTAGCCAGGGCAGAGCTGGCTGAGAAGCTCATCCCAATTGTCACGGAGCGGATCATTAAAGCCCTGAAAGAGGATATGAAACTGGAGTAAAGGCCTGGGTGATGATGAGAGGGGTGGGTAAGGCCCTTATCTTGTGGTCTGCCTCTTCACCCTGCCAGCTCTATCACCCCCTTCGAGTATCTCCCGGCCTTCTCGGGGTCGAGCTCGACTCCCAGGCCCGGCCCTTCTGGGACCTCTGCATAGCCATCTATGAACCTCATGGGCCTGGTGACAACGTCATCCGCCAGCCATTCGGGATAGCCTGAGAGCTCGCATCGGTGGGTTATCACCCCGCTATAGGCTGAGATTATATGGGCTGCGGCTGCCAGGGAGACCCCTAGCTCGACGTCGTCGTGCATGAGGCATGGGAGGTTGAGCACCCTCGCAACCTCCAGAAGCCTCCTCGCGCTCGTCACACCTCCCCCGGGCCTGTAGGTCTTGAGGCCTAGGACCCCTATCGCCCCCATGTCTAGGAGGGCCTTCACGTCGGAGATGAGGTAGATAGACTCATGGGGCATTATCGGCGTTTCAACCCTCTTAGCGACCTCGGCTAGGGCCTTAAAGTCCCACCATGGGGTTGGCTGCTCGACGAGCTCGACGTCGAACCTCTCCAAGGCCCTTATAACCCTAACAGCGCCATTCCTAGAATAGGCCTGGTTGCAGTCCACCCTTATGTCGACCTCCCCTCCAAAGGCCTCCCTCAAGGCCCTGACACACTCCACATCCCTTCCAGGCCCTATCTTCAGCCTCAGCCCCTTATACCCCTCTGAGATGTACCTTCCAGCATCCCTCACAACATCCTCCGGGGCTCCGAGCCCCACGAGCCCAACCAGCGGAATCCTGGCCGCCCTCCCCCCACCGAGAAGCCTGTATAGGGGGAGCCCCAGCTTCTTTCCTATTATGTCCCAGAGGGCCATATCTATAGCTGCCTTGGCCATGGGATATGTGGGAGCATAATAGTCCATCCTGCGCCAGGCCTCCATGAGGTCGAAGGGGTCTAGGCCTAGGATGTTCGGGACGATCCAGCTCCTCAGAACCTCCACTATGACTGGCTGCGACTCAGGGGATAGGGGAGGGAGTGGAGGGCACTCCCCAAGGCCGGTTACCCCCTCATCGGTGTGGACCCTCGTCAAAACGAACTCCAAAGGCCTCCCCTCCCCAAGCCTCCCATAATGGGATAGTGAGAGAACCCTGCTCCTGGGGATATCAACCGGGATTATCTCCACCTTGGTTATCCTCAAAACAACACCCCAAGTCATTAAGGGGATGTGGATTAAAAGTATGTTACCCGCAAAGGGGAGAGCCCCTCAAGGGTTTAAATGAATTCGAATCCGACGCCCTACACCCGTCTGTGTAGATATTCTCGATTGGAAAGGATTATCAGGGAGGTTTCATACGAGTTCTCGAGGCTTAATGTCCCGCTGGAGTAGGAGGCGGAGGAGCCTCTGGCCCATAGACTTCGAGGTGAATATAAGCGGTCTAGTGGCTGGTGAGCCCTTCAGCATCCACCTGACCCCCGAGGGGGTGAAGGCTGAGGGGTTGAGGAGGTTAAGGAGGCATGTGACCCCTTCATTCCCCGAGGAGAGGGAGCCCCTCGTCGACGTCATCGAGATGGAGAGGGAGGTGAAGGTCGTGGCGGAGCTCCCTGGGGCGGAGAAGGATAAGATAGACCTGAGGGCCACGGAGGAGAGGCTGACCATCCACGCAGAATCCCCTTATGGGAGGTATCACAAGGAGCTGGAGCTCCCATCTAGGGTTGAACCAAAGGCGGTCAGGGCAACCTACAGGAACGGGATATTGGAGATCCACCTCCCCAAGAAGGAGGGAGGCACAGGAGAGAAGATACCCATAGAATAATGTAATCTATAGATAATGTAATAGAAGTGACTGAATCGACTTTTCATATGTGAATTTTGCGGTTGACTAATTCTCGTTTAATGATGAAGTCGATTCAGTCTCTTAACTTGATAAGGCTCTGGATACTATAATTAAGAATATTGGGGAAAAATGGGTTTTTATCTCTATATTTTGAAGGCTTATTTCATTGGGGAGTAGGGGGTTGGCCTAAGGAGGATGTTGTGGATCCTCTCGACTATGGGTCCCTCCCTCTCCGTCTCCTGCCTAGCCTTCAGCCATTCGGGATCTGACCTGAAGGCGTTCCAGGCCTTCTCCATCTGGGAGGCGTCCTCCCAGGCTATCATGTAGTAGAGGATGTTTGAGGTCCCCACGAAGGCCTCCCAGAAGCCCACAACCCTTATCCCATGCTTCTCGAAGAGCCTGAGGGCTGTCTTCTGGAACCTCTCATGCAGGTCCCCCATCCTCCCAGGCACCACCTCGTAGACCCTCCACTCATATAGCATACATCTCACCTAGGAGAGGATTCTCCCACATGTTTATAACGGTCTCCATCCCAAGCCGAAGAGAGATGCGAACCCTTGGAGCGGGGCCGTGCGCTCCAGTTGGGCGTGGAGACCAGTCAACTTGAGATGTGGAAGCCTTGAGGTTCGAGTATCCTAGGGGCATCCGCTTCAGGTGTTTAAGATGCGCCCTGTGCTGCATGGATGCGGTATCCAGGGAGAGGAGGATCCTCCTCCTCGAGGCCGAGGCCAGGAGGATATCTGAGGCCACCTCTCTGGGGATAGGGGAGTTCGCCTTGGAAGTTGAGGATGAGAGCCCTTTCAGATATTTGATGAGGAAGGAGGATGGGAGATGCGTCTTCCTCAGGGATAATCTATGCTCCATCTACGAGTTCAGGCCCATAATATGCCGCTTCTACCCCTTCAAGCTTGAGAGGATCTCTGGGAGGGGCTTAAGGTTCTCGTACACAGAGGAGTGCCCCGGGATAGGGAGGGGGCCACGCCTCAGAAGGATCTACTTCGAAGGGCTATTGAATCATCTGGAGGAGAACCTCATGAAGGCGCCTGGAAACGATAGATCTCAGATTTGAATAATTATCTTTGAATAATTATCAGCACAGCTTAGTATCAAGCTTGTATGACCTTTTGACAAGGGGTGGAAGGCTCCTCCACGGCTCTGGAAACCCCTTGTTTAGGGCCGAAAATGGCGTCAGGGATGGAGGGATATCAGGAATTAAAAAGGCTGGTAGCTCGTCTTGGGTCTACCAGTACCCCGAGGGAATAGAATATGTCATAATAAACGGCGAACCCGTGGTAAGAAGAGGAGTGCACACAGGAGCTCTTTCGGGAAAAATCCTAAGACATCCCTCAAAGCTAGTTCAAGGCTTCAAGATTAGAGAAGATGTATAGGAAAATGATCTAGGTGACTAAGATTCTAATTAGTGGAGAGAATCAATTAGGCCTTTGGGAAAAATGTGGGGTTAGATTAGGTTCTCGAAGGTCTCCTCGTGCTTTATCTCCTCTGATAGGATGTGCTGGATTAGGTGGAAGGTCCTCACATCCTTGTCGTAGCAGGGCCCTAGGAACCTTATGATGTTGTTGTATACCTCTATGGCGCATCCCTCGGCCTCCACCAGGGCCTCCAGCATCCCCTTCAGGTCCCTCACATCCTGTGGGTATTTGACCTTCTTGCAGTTGGCGAGGTCGTAGAGCTTCTCGAGGTCTCTGGGGACCTCTCCCCCCAGCTCTATGATCCTCTCAGCCAGTTCGTCCGCGTGCTCCTCCTCCTCATCAGCTATCTTATCAGCCACCTGGGCCAGTATTGGGGACTTCAACCCCTCAGCCATGTCCGCAGCCCACTTATAGCTGTAGTATGCAATCCACTCATCCGCGAAGGCCTTCTTTAGGAGTTCTATCAGCCTCTCCACATCGACCTTCACTATCTCCCTTCCCTTCTTCCCCATAACACCACCTAACCAGACTAAGCTGTGAATGGACGATCTTAAAACCCTTTCTACATCGGAACTAATATGAAGCGAGCCCAAGAGCTACCTCTGAGCTGCCTATAGCCCCTCCCTTATCTTTTGTTCGAGGGTTTTGAGCTCTCCATGCTCCTTATACCTTATCGTGGTTTTTAGGCGGACTGGTAGCCCTATTCCCCTCAGGAAGTGGTAGAGGCTCTCCCCGTCTATCTCCTGGTTTATCCTTCCCGAGGAGATGGCCTCGACGAGGGCCCTCTCGACCTGGGGCATGACCGTTGGGAACTGGCCCCATGCGGCCTCATAGACCTCCCAGGCCCTATCCCTGAAGTACCTGCTCAGAATGCTCTTTGGATCTGTCTTTTCGGCCTTCCGCCTCCCCTCCCTCTCCCTCAGCATCCTCTGGAGTTCGAGCATCTTCTTCATCCTGAGCCTCTC
>JAGTQJ010000076.1 GCA_018396515.1 Candidatus Bathyarchaeota archaeon
TCATTGAAAATAAAAAGCCTTCCCCACAGGCGCGGCTAAAGGGCTTTTCTTGAAGGATCCCATCATCACAGCCTTAGGAGGATTAGAGCCCTATCAGCCCTTCTCATGAGGCTCTAGGGTTGGAGACTTATCCCTTCACTTGCTGCTCAATGATAAATATGAAATCACCTAAAATTCATTGAGGCTGATTTGGTTGAGCTTCATGACTCACTTGGAATGCTCAAAATGTGGGAGGAAATTTGATGCCGAGAAGGTTCAAACAGTCTGCACCTCCTGTGGAAAGCCATTATTAGCTCGGTACGATATCGAGGCTGCGAGTGAGACCTTAGATAGAGGGGGCATCAGGGGAAGAGAGGCCACGATGTGGCGTTACTTTGAGCTTCTACCAGTCAAAGATAAGAGCAACATCGTGAGTCTAGGGGAGGGATGGACCCCCCTCACCCCAGCCCCAAGGCTTGGGAAAATGGTCGGGGTTCCCAAGCTCTGGATCAAGGATGAGGGTGTAATACCGACCGGATCCTTCAAAGCCCGGGGCCTATCAGCAGCTATCTCAAAGGCTAAGGAGCTGGGGGTCAGGCGTGTGGCCATGCCTTCAGCTGGAAACGCCGCTGGGGCTCTCGCCGCCTATGGAGCCAGAGCCGGAATGGAGGTCTACGTGCTGATGCCTGAGGACGCCCCAAGGGTTAATATTGTGGAGTCCCATATCGCGGGGGCGAGGGTCTTCCTGGTAAAGGGGCTGATAACAGATGCTGGAAGGCTGGTCTCAGAGAAAGAAGCTGAGGCAGGTTGGTTCAACCTCTCAACTCTGAGGGAGCCATACCGGGTTGAGGGTAAGAAGACTATGGGCTTCGAGATAGCTGAGCAGATGGGGTGGAGCCTCCCGGACATTATAGTCTACCCGACCGGGGGTGGAACCGGTATAATAGGTATGTGGAAGGCCTTCCAAGAGCTTGAGGGCCTGGGCTGGATTGGAGATGAGAGGCCTAGGATGGTATCCGTCCAGGCGGAGGGATGTGCACCTATATATAAGGCTTACATGGAGGGCAAACAGGAGTCTGAGTACTGGGAGGGCGCCAAGACCATAGCCGCGGGCATCAGGGTGCCTAAGGCCCTGGGGGATTTCCTCATTCTTAAGATCGTGAGGGAGAGCGGGGGGACGGTCGTAACCGTCAGCGACGAAGAGATAATGGAGTCCATAGGCCTAATTGCCAAGAAGGAGGGGATATTCCCCTGCCCTGAAGGGGCCGCAACCCTAGCGGCCCTAAGGAGCTTGGTGGATGAGGGTCAAGTTGATGGTGATGAGAGGGTCGTCATCTTCAACACGGGCTCGGGCCTCAAATATGTGGATCTATTCCCCATCGAGGCGTCCATCATCGATCCTAAGAGAGACAGGCTTCAAATCTTTAATAATCCTATCTTTAATAATCCTCTGTAAGATGAGTGAACGATACCACCTCCAGAAACTGGTTCACAACTCGAAGTTTTTGAGAATCTCGTCTATAGCTCTTCCAACCTTTTCACCCACATAGCCGCCCTCGAGAACAAAGAAGGTCGGCTTCTCAAAAGAAGCCAGGATCTTCCCTATCTTCCCGTAGGACTTCTCACTTAACCCCAAAGACGCTAAGTCTCCAGAGTAAGCGTCAAAACCGGATGAAACTGCTATCACCTCGATCCTCCCCATATCCACCTTTTTCAGGGCTTCTTGGAGAGTTCTCAGGTAAACAAGTTCTCCGCAGTCCGCCGGCAAGGGGAAGTTCAGGCAGTTCAACTCTGAATAGTAGCCGGTTCCCGGATAGTGTGGATGTCTATGCAATGAAACATAGACGATCTTTGGGTCACCCAGAAAAATTTCCTGTGTCCCATTACCATGATGCCCATCGATATCTAATATCAGCGTGGGCCTGTCGAGGTGCTTCACGGCTACGGCAATGTTGTTTATGTAGCAAAAACCCCTCGTATGGGCGCCTAAAGCCGCTCCAGACCTGCCTGCGTGATGCCCAGGAGGCCTCATTAGAGAGAAACCGTTTATCTCCGCGGCTAGAATCGCTCCTCCAGCTGAGAGCCTAGCATATTCATAGATGTTGTCATAGGCTGGGGTGTCTACATCCTCCACATCTCCACTTTTCAGCAGCTGGATGTATCTTGGATCATGAACATTAAGGAGATCCTCCTCCCTCGCAGGCTGCGGTTCAATAAACTCGTACCCCCTTCCCTTCAATATCTCATAAGCCCTCTTCACCCTTTCCGGGCTTTCGATGTGCCAGGACCCATACTCCAAACACCTCTCAGAATATATAATCATCGGCTTCATGGAAACCCATGAACTCCCACTAGCCTTTAATATATAAACATCTATCAGATCTGGTGGAATCAAACGATAAAGGGGCGATTAATCGTTTCAAAGCCAGTATACCTATTCCTAAGCCGAGTACTGCGATTATTACTGCAATCAAGCTATAATGAAAGCTTTTAACCATCTACAGTCGAAGAAGTGTGTGTTGCTGAAAGAGGTTGATGAGATAATCGAGAAGCGTTTTAACAAGTTGAAATCTCTCGATGAAGTGAGCTCTCCTCCATAAAAAGGCAGATGAGTTTTTAAAGAGAATTAGCTAACTTATCCAAAACTTATCTACAGAACATCTTTTTTATATGATTAGTAAGCATCTTGGAATGATCTCGATCAGGTTAATCAAAAATTTCATGAAGTCAAATCTCTCTTTATTCGACAATTCTCCCCTTTCTCTTTTTCAGGGATATTAAGAGGGGCTGTAAGTTAGAGGTGTAGCTAGATCGGCTATGTCTATGATATGCCTAGCTATCTCCTTCACAAGTTCCGCGAGCGC
Source organism: Candidatus Bathyarchaeota archaeon (assembly GCA_018396515.1). Lineage (GTDB taxonomy): Archaea > Thermoproteota > Bathyarchaeia > TCS64 > TCS64 > JAGTRB01. The sequence goes on from JAGTQJ010000076.1 coordinate 2,844, forward strand.
TGGGAGGCGGCTTCTGGCGTTCATGGTCATATGGTTGAGATTCCTGAAGAGTTCATCCTCCCGCCTCTGAAGCTCCTCTATGCTCTCCCTGCTCTTGGAGAGGAAAGCCTCGACTGCTAGGCTCTGCATCTCCTCTAGGTTTTTGCCCGCCTCTCCGAGGATCCTCCTCTCCTCCCCCTCTAGTTTGAGCCCATCCCCCCTCATCTCAACGATTCCGACGGATGCGTCCCCTATCCTCTCTAGGAGGTGGGATGCAACCCTATAGTCGAGGAGATCCACAAGGCTGAGTTTGAGTTTTGAGGGGAGAAGGGGGGTGATCATCGCGCTGCGGATAAGCCTCACGATCAGGAAGTATATCCTGTCGACCTCTTCATCCCTCTCCACAACCACCCTCGCAAGGTGTTCATCCCCCTCCACGATGGAGTTTAGGGCATCCCTGCACATCCCTTCGGTCAGGAGATGCATCCTCCTGAAGAGGCTCTCAAGGCTGAGGCTCTCAGTCTGGAGGAGGAACTGGAGGGTTACAGACCTCGCATCCTCCTCCACTATCTCAAGCCCTATCAGCTGTCTACAAGCCCTCTTCAGAGCCTCTCTATCCTCGAAGGAGATCCTAGCCTCTCCCGTTATCCTGATGGTGTCGAAGCCGAGGAGGTAGGCCGCCGTTATAGTGTTCTGGAGGTGAAGTTGGCTGGGTGTCGGATATGGCACCTTGAGCTCCTTGGGGCGCTCCTCCTCGCCCTTGAAGGGGCGTATCATAAGGGTTCCGTCCCCCCTCAGCTCCAGGGCCAGGATGCTCCCCTTCCTTATCCTGGAGCCTTCAGCCCATTGCTTAGGCAGGGATATGAGGAGGGCTCCCCCTATCTCCTGGACCTTCCTAAGCTCCATCATGAAACTATAAGGATCTTTAAAGTTTTAATAGTTTACCTTAATATTTAACCACCTGAAACAAAATCAGATGTCCTCAGGGGATGATTTGAGATCTCCCTCTAAGGCCCAGAGGGTTGCCCTCATAGCCATATCCGCATCCCTCTACGCCGTGGGATCCTACATAACCTCCTACATCGAGAGCCCATGGGGCGTAGGTCAGTTCAGACCCGCAGTCGTGATACCTCTCCTCTTCGCCATCGCATATGGTCCCGCGGTAGGAGGCCTGGGCGCGGCCCTGGGAACCTTCCTAGCCAGCCTTGTCAGGTATGGACAGCCCTTCCTGACCTTGGTCTCCGGAACCCCTGGGAACCTGGTTGGGTTCTATATCGTGGGCCTTCTTCATAAGAGGTTCACGTGGTCGAGGTTCTTGGTTTTATCCTTCCTAGGCCTTCTGATAGGAAATCTAATAGCCGCCTTTGGGGTATTATCAGCAGCGTACCTAGGGGTGTATCCCCCCATAGCCAGTATGGCGGCTCATCCCCTAGGGGTTCAGGCCTCCTTCGTTTTTGGGTTGACCCTCTTCTGGATGGTCACCATGTGGCCCTTCGCCCTCTTCCTAGTTCCCTTAATTCTAAGGTCCACTAGTGGCCTCCTACCCGCCCAGATAAGGCATCATCTTCAAAGGCCCTACGAGGCGAGGTTCTCCTTCTCCCTCGCCTTCTCCGCCGTTGGCCTCCTTGCCCTATTGATAGGGGTGATCGCCCTTCAATTCCCAGGGGCCTTCGCCCCGGCTGGAGCCTATGCCGCCGGGGCCATATCAACCATCTTCACCGCGATGGGAGTTCTACTCCTAGGTGCAGGATTGGTCTACGCCCTAAGGAGACCCAAATAGCGGGAGTTTGATCCGGGATTAGGCCGACGATGTGAGCTTCCTAGGGATCGTTTACATCGTAATCTCGATGGTTCAAATTCCCGGGTTTGGGCACCATTTTTATAAAAGGATCTTTATAGTTAAAGGCCATGGGCAAGTCGATGGGGAGATTGGGGTGGTTCAAAGGCGTCATTGGGAGGTTTCTAGGTCTTCTAGCCAGATTTAGGCCGCGCCTCAATATGATCAGCCTTCTTGAGGCCTCATCTCTTGGTCTAATTCTCGCTCTAGCCATTATTTTCAGGATTTTGCCGATAAGGTATGGCGCCTATTTCTCAACAGAGGCGGATACAGTATTCCAGTATAGGGTTGCTGACTACGTCGTGAGGAATGGGTACTCAGCATGGTTCACCTGGAATGACACTCTTAGCTGGTACCCATACGGGAGGGATATCCCTCACACATCCTTCCCAGGCCTCCCCTTTTCAGCAGCCGTCGTCTACTCCCTCCTAGTATCATTGGGTTTCAACTTCTCCCTATACGATGTCTGCATCTTCTTCCCCATCTTAATGGCTTTCCTAACCTGTTTATGCATCTATCTCCTTGGGAGGGATCTTGGGGGTAGAACCGTAGGCCTTTTGGCCTCCTTCATAATGGCCGTGGGCCCAGCATTCATCCTAAGAACCTACCTAGGCTTCTTCGATACCGAGAATATAGGGATCTTCAGCACGGTGGCCATGTCTCTCTTCTTCCTCAGATCTATAGAGAGGGAGAAACCCCTCCTCAACAGGCTTCTCTACTCCGTAGCGGCGGGCCTCTCCCTCTCCTACTTCCACGCATCCTGGGGCGCATCCAAATACGCTGTTGGCCTCCTAGTCCTCTTCATGGCCTCCACGCTGTTCTTCAACCTTTACGAGAGGAGGCACCTACTCTCATATGGCGTCATCCTCGCCGTCAGCTCCATAATCGCTGTGATGATACCTATCCACGGCATAGGCTTCCTTTACAGCGCCGAGAATGTGGCGGCCTTCGGCCTCTTCATCCTCCTATTCATGTATGAGGCGATCAGGGGCAGGATGAGCGGGTGGAAGGCCATGCTTATCTCCGGAGTTATGCTGGCATCTCTCGCCGTGGGGGTTCTCATCTTGGAATCCAGGGGCCTTATCCCTCCCCTCGCACACAAGTTCCTGAGCGTTCTAGACCCTTCTCAGAGGGCTGCCAGCCCTCTTTTCGAGTCTGTTGCAGAGCATAAGAAGGCCACTTGGACAACCTTCTTCGAGAACTTCGGGGTCACCCTCCCCCTCGCCCTATTCGGGACCTATCTAGCCCTAGGGAAGAGGGAGGAGAAGCTGATATACGGCTCCCTCCTCTTCCTCTCAGCCCTCTACTTCACTGGATCCCTCATAAGGCTGGTCCTCATCCTCTCCATCCCCGTGAGCCTCATGGGAGCCTACGGCATGAAGGAGCTCCTCTCCCCCTTCCTCGTTAAGGGTTCTAGGCAGGTCAAGAGGCGTTTAAGGAGGAGGCTGGGCGTTAGCAGGGAGATGGGTCTGATATTCGTCGCGGCCATATTTGCATCCATGCTGCCAATGGTCTGGGAGGCAGCCAACCTTTCAAACAGCCCGATGAACATAGGCGTAACCGTGCCGGTCAAGATGGGGGGGAGATACCCCCAAGACTGGCTCCAAGCGCTTGTATGGATGAGGGACAACCTCCCAGAGGACTCCATCGTTGTCTCGTGGTGGGACTACGGCTACTGGATTGAGACCTTCTCAAATAAGAGGACCCTCGCCGACGGCTCAACCCTGAACGGTGAGCAGATAGGCAGAATAGGGAGGATAATGATGTTGAACCAGTCGGAGGCCCTCAAGATCCTAAAGGACTACAACGCCACCCATATCCTGGTCTACTACACCTTCAATCCGAGTAATCCATCCCAGGAGTGGCCCCTAGGAGACAATGCTAAGTGGTACTGGATGGTTAGGATAGGAGGCCTGAACCTGACAGAGTACGTCGAGGAAGGCAGATACACCGCGAAGTTCTACGAGTCCACCATATACAACCTGATGAGGATGAGCGCAGATCCGGAGCACTTCAAACTAGTATACAAATCTGAGAACGGGTGGGTTCTTATATATGAGATAAAGTATTAAACCAGAGCATAATAATCGAGCAAGTCTCTAAGATAACAATTATTTCAATATCTCTGCTGGAAACACTGAAAACACCATCATTAAGGACTATTCATAAAAATCTTAATTAAGAAGCGAATTATAGTTTTAGCCTTACTAGGGGAAAATTATCTTTCTGGCGTACCACTTCAAATCCATTTTTTAAGTAGAAAGCTAATGGGCCAGATGGGTTGTTTTCAGAGTCTAACCTAGCAAAGGTCTCCACAACCCTGTAGTTTCTTTTGCCAAGCTCTTTTAAGAGTTTTTGGAGCATAATTGTTCCATATCCTTTCCTTCTATTCTCTTTATTTATTATATATAGGCAAGCGATAAACACAGCATCATCACTTGGAGGCCCTGAAACATAGTCATCAACCCTTGGAAAATGTTTTGCTGAACCATACAGCATAAAACCTATCGGGGCATTGTCAAGATAGGCGATCTCAACGCCCCTTCCAAAAGATCTCTTCAAGAAATCGAGCCGCTTCATCTTCCTCTTCTCGATGTCATATTTAGATACATCACATTGTAATTCACCGCTCGTATGCCAGTAAAGGCAAAATCGGCATGGCTCGGGGATCATATGCATGTTATGGATGCCAACCTC
>JAGTQJ010000080.1:0-1690 GCA_018396515.1 Candidatus Bathyarchaeota archaeon
ACCCTGAGATGAAGGATATAACATACATCAAAGTGAAGATGCTTAATGGAAGCGATGGCACAATTATATATTTGACTATAAACACATTGCTCGAGGAGGATAGGGCACCTGCAAGGCAGAGTGAAACCGTGTTTATCTTTCTTATCGCGGTGAAAACAAGGTCGGCGATCAACCCCTCGACCAGGGAGATGACGACGACGAGGGCCCCATGAAAGCTCAGCATGAAGAACTCGACGAGCCCCTTCAAAAGCCCTGTTAAGGTCCCTGAGCCGATCTTCCTCGTCAACCCCACCGAGAGGATTATCCATAGGACATGGATCCCGGAGAGGATCTGGGAGGTTCCAAGGGGGAGGCCGGGCAATGTCTTCAGGAAGTTTCCCAGATGCCCTACTGGGACGCTTAAGGCTCCTCCAAGGGAGCTGAACAATATGATGACCGCGAGATCTAGGGAGGTAAAGCGGAAGAACCCCGATATCGAAGAGTTATCATCGAAACCTCTGCAACGCATTTGTAGCCCCCTCAAGGGTATGATGCCCTTTAATTCTCAAAACTCTTAATTTCTATTAAAAATATTATCTTCATTTCCCCGCTCGATTTCTAGCCTTTCATAGGGGTCAGGCAACCCTTTTAATGGCGGCTTGTAACTTCTCTTTGGTCGATGTCCGGGAAGAGTTTCAGGGTGCTAGGGGAGAGGACGGCGAGGAAGGATGGCCTCGCTAGGGTTAGAGGCCTAGAGAGGTATGCATCCGATTACTACCTGAAGAATATGCTTCACGCCAGGGTTTTGAAGAGCCCCTACCCCCACGCAAGGGTGAGATCGATCGATGTCTCAGAGGCTGAGGGATTAGGGGCCACGGTCATCACCTTCAGGGATGTCCCGAGGGTCAGGTTCTGCCCCAGGCTTGTCAGCACCCCCGAGGCAACCTATAAGGACTGGCTAGTCCTCACAGATAGGCCGTTGTATGTTGGGGAGCCCATCGCAGCGGTGGCCGCCGAGTCTGAGGAGGAGGCCCAGAGGGCGCTTGAATCGATAAGGGTGGAGTATGAGGTCCTTGAGCCCGTATTAGACCCCCTGGACTCGATGAGGCCTGGGAGGCCCCAGCTCCACGAGACCATCATTCTGGGGAACGAGGAGGTGAGGGTTGAGGGGAACCTCGCATGCCGTTTGGAGGTCGCTGAGGGGGATGTGGAGAAGGGGTTCGGAGAGGCTGACGTGATCCTGGAGAGGGAGTACAGGACGAGCAGGCGCTACCACAGCCAGCTTGAGGTTAAGTCCGCCCTCGTCAACCCTGAGCCGGATGGAGGAGTCTCGATCTGGTGCACGACCCAGACCATACACAACACAAGGCTCCTCATCCACGAGATATTCGGCATACCGGCGAGCAGGATAAGGGTTTATAGGCTACCGTTAGGGGGGAGCTTCGGCTCAAGCATCCACACAAACCTCGTCGTGCCCATAGCAGTCGCCCTCGCCCTAAAGGCTGGGAGGCCCGTCAAGCTGGCCTACACTAGGGAGGAGGATATGCACGACCACTCATCCTACCAGATGATCTTCAGGATCAAGCTGGGGGCCAAGGGGGATGGGAGGCTCACGGCCGGGGAGCTAGACATGGTTATGGATATAGGGGCCCACCAGGTTCAGGCCTACCCCCTCCTGGGCTGCGTTGTGGGTTGGTGGGTCTCCCTCTAC
>JAGTQJ010000080.1:1705-7164 GCA_018396515.1 Candidatus Bathyarchaeota archaeon
AGGTATGTGGGTGGGGCGGTATACACGAATAAGGTGCCCTCCTGCGCCATGAGGGGTTATGGAAACCCCCAGACGACATGGATGGTTGAGTCTATGATGGACGAGTTGGCCGAGGCCCTAGGCATGGACCCCCTAGAGCTCCGCCTCAAGAACTACGTGGGAAAGGGGGATATATTCTGGGGTCAGGGCCCAACGGTGAAGTCGGTAATACAGAGCTGCGGGGTTGAGGAGATCCTAAGGAGGGGAGCTGAGCTGATAGGCTGGGATAAGAGGCCCAAACCCGGGGAGCAGAGGGGGAGATACAGGCGCGGCATAGGCCTTGGAAGGGGGTTCCACACCTCAAGCGCGGGTGCCGCGGTCCCAGGCACCGTCGTCGACTACTCCGGAGCCATCCTTAAGGTCAACGAGGATGGAACCATCGACTACATCACAGCGATGGTAGACCAGGGGGGAGGCTCCCTAGAGGCCCACGCCAAGATAATAGCCGAGGAGCTCGGAGTGCCCTTAAAAGCCGTCAACATAGTTGCAGCCGACACCCAGACAACCCTATACGACGTATGCACCCACGCCTCAAGAGGTGTATACGCCGGTGGAGGGGCAGCCCTCAGGGCAGCGAGGGAGGTCAAGGGGAGGCTCCTGGAGCTGGCGGCGAGGGTTCTAGACGCCTACCCCCACGCCCTCGAGATAAGGCCTGACGAGGAGCTTGGACAGGGGGTCATCTATGCTAGGGGAGTCGAGGGGAAGGAGATCACCATAGGAGATCTCACAACCATGGCCAGGCATAAGAACTGGGGGACCATAGCCTCGGCGGTGAGCTATAGGCCTGGGAGCTGTCCACCCCACTTCACAGCCTTCTTCGTCGAGGTCGAGGTGGACACCGAGACAGGGAAGGTTAGACCTCTCAGGGTCATCGCAGGAGCCGATATAGGGACCGTTATAAACCCCGACCTGGCGGAGGGCCAGATCCACGGAGGCTTCGCCATGGGCTGGGGCCTCGCGGTGCTGGAGGACACGCCCTACGACCCCGAGACCGGAGACCTACTATGCAGGGGATACATAACAGACTATAAGGTGCCAACGGCCGCGGACATGCCCGATGTGGAGGATTTCAAGGTCTTCTTCATTGAGACCCATGAGCCAACAGGCCCCTTCGGGGCAAAGGGGCTGGGAGAGGCGGCCAAGAACCCTGCGGCCGCTGCGGTGGCCAACGCCATCTCAAACGCCCTTGGAGTTAGGTTCTACGAGCTCCCGATAACCCCGGACAGGATCCTAAAGGCCCTGAGAGGGAGGGGGTGAGGGTTTGGAGATAAACAGGGTCAACACACGTATAATCCCCTTCAGGTTCGAGTACCACTCCCCATCAAGCCTCGGGGAGGCCCTAACCATCCTCTCGAGGTACGGCTCAGAGGCTAGGATCCTGGCCGGAGGCACAGACCTGCTTGTGGATATGAAGCAGAGGCTCATAGAGCCCAGACACCTTGTCGACATAAAGAGGATACCAGAGTTAAAGCTCCTGGGGGGAGATGCAGGGGGCTTCATGATAGGCTCGGCTGTGAGGTTGAGGGAGCTTGAGAGGTCTGAGGCCATCAAGGGGAGGCTCCCCCTCCTCCACGAGGCCATCTCCTCCATGGGCTCTGTTCAGGTCAGGAACATGGCCACCCTTGGGGGTAACCTGTGCAGGGCCAGCCCATCAGCCGACGCCGCCGTCGCCCTCCTAGCCCTAGAGGCGGAGGCCCTGATAGCAGGGCCTACGGGGACTAAGAAGGTTCCCTTGGAGGGGTTCTTCCTCGGGCCGAGGGCAACCCTCCTCAGGCCGGATGAGATCCTCACAGGGGTCTATGTCCCCTATCCCCCTGAGGGTGCTGGATCAGCCTTCATAAAGTTGGGGAGAACCAGCCTCGACCTAGCCATCGTCAACATAGCCGTGGTTCTTAAGCTTAGAGGGGGGATTGTCGAACACTGCAGGATAGCTATGGGAGCTGTGGCCCCAAAGCCCTTAAGGCTTAGGAACATAGAGAGTTTCCTCTCAGGCAGGGGGCTCACACCAGAGGCTCTGGAGGAGGCCCTGGGGATGGTGGAGGCCTCCATCAAGCCCATAACAGATATCAGAGCAACCGCCGATTATAGAAGGGAGGTCTCAAAGGTTTTGTTGAGGGACGCCATTAAAACCGCTGTGGAGAGGTGTGGAGGGCTGGGGTCATGAGGATAGAGTTCACCCTGAATGGTAGGAGGAGGCGCGTGGATGTGGAGCCCAACCAGCTCCTCTTAAACCTCCTCAGGGATGAGCTCGGCCTGACTGGGGCCAAGTATGGATGCGGAATAGGGGTATGCGGGGCCTGCACCGTCCTATTAGATGGGGAGCCAGTCCTCTCGTGCCTCATCCTCGCCGTTGAAGTGGACGGAAAAACCGTTGAGACAGTAGAGGGCTTGGGGGAGGGGGGCGGCCTCGACCCAGTACAGGAGGCCTTCATAGAGACTGGGGCCATCCAGTGCGGCTTCTGCACGCCAGGATTCATAATGGCGGCGAAGGCCCTCCTAAAGGAGAACCCAGAGCCCACGGAGAGGGAGATAAGGGAGTACCTCAAGGGAAATCTATGCAGGTGCACGGGCTATGTCAACATAGTTAAGGCGGTGAAATTGGCGGCTGAAAGAGCAAAGCACTTGACCTAGATCCTCCAATCTGCATTTTTAACTTGCTGGAGAAATGTATAACGGTCATGGCTAGGCTAGTTTTGGCCTCCAGGTCTCCCCGGAGATTCTCCCTTCTCTCCATCCTCGGTATTCCCTTCGAGGCGGCCCCTCCAGGGGAGGAGATCGAGGTGAGGGGAGGTCCCTGCGATGATCCATGCACCCTTGCCAAGAGGAATGCGGTGTCGAAGGCCCTCTCAGTCCATGGCCCCCCAGACACCATGGTGGTGGCCTTCGACACAGTGGTGTGGAAGGAGGGTTATGCCTATGGTAAGCCGGCCAGCCTAGACGAGGCATATGGAATGTTGAGGGAGCTCAGCGGAGGCTGGCATGAGGTTCACACCGCGGTCTGTGTGATAGACATGGGAAGGGGAGAATCCATCTCGGAATGTGAGGTGACGAGGGTCAAGTTCAAGGAGCTAACCGAGAGGGAGATAGAGCTCTACATATCCACGGGTGAGGCCCTCGACGCAGCGGGGGGCTACGCCATCCAGGGCCTTGCATCCCTCCTCATCGAGAGGATCGAGGGGGACTACTTCAACGTCGTGGGCCTCCCCCTCCACAGGTTGAGGTCTATGCTTCAATCCCTAGGCGTGGACCTGCTCGAAGAGGCCGTGAGGATGAGGAAAGCCAGGGTGAATTTATCCTAGCCCCTCAACTTATAACCTCCAGGTTGACCCTCTTTGGGCTTGAGGCTTTCGGCTGTCGTCTTGGCCGCGGGCAAGTCGGAGAGGATGGGTGTCAACAAGCTCCTCCTCAGGATAGCGGGTAAAACCCTCTTGGACCTAATTCTCGAGGCCCTTGAGGCCTCAAGCCTCCAAGAGGTCTATGTCGTCTTGGGCCACAAGCCTGAAGAGCTCAGGCCCATCATCAAGAGGCATGATGTGATGGAGGTGTTGAACCCTAACTATGAGGCGGGGATGTTGAGCTCTTTCAAGGCGGGCCTTAGGAGGGTATCAGCCGAAGCCGCCTTCCTAATCCTGGGTGATCAGCTCCTGGAGCCTGCTCTCCTTGTTAGGATGGCCTCGGTCATGGAGGGGGATCCCCAGGCCCTTATCGTTAGCCCAACCCATATGGGGAGGAGGGGTCACCCAGTCCTATTCAGGAGGACGATCTTCGGGGAGATATTGAATCTCGGGGATGGGGAGACTCTCAGAGACCTTATCGAGAGGCACAGCTCGGCACATAGACTTGTTGAGGGAGGCCCCCTATGCATCCTTGACATAGATACCCCCGAAGACTTTGAGAGGGCTAGGAGGCTTTATGAGGCCCTCTCCTCCTCTCCCTGATGATCTCGGCCATTATGCTTATGGCTATCTCCTCGGGGGTTGTGGCGCCTATATCCAGGCCTATGGGGGCGTGGATCCTCCTCACGTCCTCCTCACTGAAGCCCATCTCCATCAGCCTCCTCCTATGGGCCTCAGCCTTCCCCCTGCTCCCAAGTAGACCTATATAGCCCGTCTTGCCCAGCATCCTTCTCAGCGCCTCCAACTCATGCCTCTCATCCCCATGGACTATGGCCACGAAGTCCGATGGCCTCACCTCCACATCTTCGAGTTCTCTCTCGAAAGGGCCTGTCCTGAGCTCCTTGACTTTAGGGAACCTCTCGGCTGTCGCCGTCTCAGCGTCATCCACAACTATCGTCTCGAGTCCAACTATGTCCGCTATTGTGGCGAGGGGCTTTGCTACATGGCCTGAGCCTATTATTATGAGCTTGGGCTCGGGCCTCAAGACGTCGATGAAGACCCTGACCTCCCCTCCACATCTAGATTCCACTGGGATGACCCCCTCCCTCGGCTCGACTCCCAAGGCGAAGTTCAGGGCCCTAGGTCTGCCCTCCTTGATCGCCTCTAGGGCCTCCTTAACGATCCTTCTCTCCATATCGCCCCCTCCGATCGTGCCATAACTGTCGCCATCCGAATCGACGATCATCTTTGCCCCCACACCTCTCGGCGCGGATCCCCTCTTCTCTATCAGGGTGCAGAGGGCTGCGGGCCTCCCCTCCTCTAAAAGGTTTGCGAGCCTCCTGAATATCTCTGCATCACTCATCTCTGATCCTCTCAGAGGCATTAAGGATGGCCTTAACTATGTTGACATAGCCCGTGCACCTGCATAGGTTTCCCACGATCGCCCTCTTCACCTCATCGGCGGAGGGGTTTGAGTTATCCCTTAGTAGGGCGTAGGCGGAGAGGAGCATCCCGGGCGTGCAGAAGCCGCACTGGATGGCCCCGGCGCTTATGAAGCTCTCCACAAGCCCCCTCAATAATGGGTCCTCTTGAAGCCCCTCGACCGTGGTTACCTCCCTCCCCTCAAGTTGGGGGGCGAGGATGAGGCAGGAGTTGACCGGTGAGCCGTCGAGCAGGACAGTACAGGTTCCGCACTCCCCCTGGTCACACCCCTTCTTCACGCTCTTCACCCCCATCTCCCCCCTTAAGAGATCTAGGAGGGTGATGTTCTCCCTTGCCTCGCATGTTACATCCTTGCCGTTAAGCCTGAAGGAGATCCTCATCCCTCCCTCACCTCCTTGCATCCATCCAAGCCTCCCTTAAAGCCCTCCTAACCAGGATCCTCGACATCTCTTTCCTATAATGGGCTGATGCCCTATGGTCGTCTATGGGGCTGACGAGCTTGTAGCAGGTGGAGGCCGCCTCCTCGATGAGTTCCTCCGTCATCCTTCTCCCCCTCATCAGCTCCTCCGCCTCTAACACCCTTATCGGTGTGGGGGCCACGGATCCTAGAGCAATCCTCACATCCCGGCAGGACTCCCCCTC
>JAGTQJ010000079.1 GCA_018396515.1 Candidatus Bathyarchaeota archaeon
AGAGGGGGGAGGGGTCGAGGTCTATGTGGCCGATACCCAGGCGAGGCAGAGGCAGCTCTGGGAGGCCAGGAAGTGCCTCTTCGACGCTTATAAGGCCTTCTGGGAGATAGATGAGGTGGATGTCTGTGTGCCAAGGAGTCGCATACCCGACTATATAGAGGGCGTCAAGAGGATCATGGAGACCTATGGAGTCCTCATATCCAACATAGGCCATGCCGGTGATGGCAATGTACACAGCATAATAGTCAGGGGGGAACTCGAGAGGGATCGATGGCTACAGCTTCTCGAAAGGGTGACGGACAGGCTTATAGAGCTAGGGATAAGCCTCGGAGGAACAGTATCCGGAGAGCATGGAGTTGGATATACCAAGAAAAAGTATCTCCCATATAAGGTAGGAAGAGTTCAGGTTGAACTGATGAAGGCAATAAAAAGAGCCTTTGATCCCCATAACATCCTCAATCCAGGGAAGGTCTTCGACCTATAACTTATGAGCTGGAGTTTTCTGAGATCTCACATCTAACTTGAAATGAGCTGAAGAGAACCCTATTCATTTCAACTCACATAGAGCGTTTTTAATCCCTCAACATCTATTCACATGGCTCGATGGAGGCTCAAGGCCTCATGTTTTTATAAATGGAGGCTTTTAGATAAGGGGCGTGGGTATAGAGCGATGAACTGGAAGGAGGATCTGCCTAAGATAGCAGAGGCTCTGGGAGCCGATATGGCATTAATGAATGGGAAGATAATAACGCTCGACGAGGAGGGGACAATAGCCCAGGCGGTTGCTGTGAAATATGGAATGATCGCCAAGGTTGGATCCGATGCTGAGATATCGCGCCTCGTTAGGAATGGTACCGAGGTGATCGACCTTCAGGGAAGGGCCGTCACCCCGGGCTTGATCTCAACCCATGACCATTTTCTGGACTATGGGTTAAACGCGAGGTTCGGCATAGACCTCTGGTATCCCAAGGTAAAGAGCATACAGGATATAGTTAAGGCCGTTGAGATGAAGGTCAAGGAGGTCCCGAAGGGTGAATGGATAATAGGCTATGGCTGGGATGAAAACCTCCTAGAGGAGGAGAGGCCCCCAAACCGATGGGATCTAGACCCGGTATCACCGGAAAATCCGGTCTACCTCGGTAGGGTCTACCAGATGGTCTCGGTGAACAGCCTAGCCCTCAAGATCGCTGGGGTAACCAGAGACACGCCCGACCCCCAGTATGGTAGGATATACCGAGATGAGAGGGGGGAGCCCACGGGCGTCTTCCTCACAATCCTCCCCTCAGCCGACCCATTCTTGGGTGTTATGCCCAAGTTCAGCACACGCCAGAAGGAGGAGGCGATAATCAAGGCGTGTTCAGATTATAATGCGGAGGGCTTCACGGCCGTCGTCGATCCTGGGGTTGGGGCCACTGACCCGGACGACATAGTCGCATATCAGAGGGTGGCAAGTAGAGGGGAACTCACCGTCCGCGTCTACGCCCTATATGGCTTCGTGAGAAGTGTAGAGGAGGCAAAGGAGGCTGTCAGAAAGGTGGCTGTCTTCGGAGATGACATGTTCAGGATAGGGGGAGTAAAGCTTAGCCTTGACGGGGGAGTCGTGCCTAAAACAGCTATGTTCTATGAACCCTATGCGGGCGAGCCCCAGAATAGGGGAAGGTCAAAATGGAGGAAAGAGGACCTAATAGAGGCCGTCAGCATCCTCCACGACGAGGGCTTCCAATGCTGCATCCACGCAATAGGAGATGAGGCCATAGACTGGGCTATAGACGCCTTCGAGGAGGCCATGAAGAGGAACCCCAGGCCAGACCCAAGACACCAGGTGATCCACATATACTACCCGACAGCTGAGGCTATAGAGAGGGTTAGGCGCCTCGGCCTAATGGCGAACGTTCAATCGGTATTCATCCACTTCGAGGGAGACACCTACATCAAGAACCTAGGAGAGGGGAGGGGAGAACGTGTCAAGCCCCTTAAGACGATGATAAGGAAGGGCATACCGGTGGGAAACAGCCAAGACTATCCCTCAGGGCCCATATCAGCCAGCCTAGGCCTATGGGCAGCCATGACGAGGAGGACCAGGAGCGGGAGGATCCTATGCCCAGAGGAAGGCCTGACGGTTGAGGAGGCCCTGAGAACATACACCACATGGGCCTCGAGGCACCTCTTCATGGAGGACAGGGTAGGCTCGATTGAGGTGGGGAAATACGCCGATATGACCGTATGGAACGAAGATCCATATACCATCCCTGAGGATAGGCTTAAAGAACTAAAGGCGTATATGACGATTATCAACGGTAAAATCGTATATCGAACCTGATTTTAAAGGCGCCCATTATATTATCTTCCGAATTATTTATTCTATGTTATAATGAGAACTCGAAAAATTCATCTGGGCAGGCCTCAAATATAGATAACAGGGGATAGAGTTGATCAGATTTCCCCTAGAGAATGTGGCTGGAGAGCTATATGTGGATGGGGTTTCCTCCCTAAGGCTGGCCGAGGAGTTTGACACCCCGTTGTATGTCATGAGTGAGGAAAAGATAAGGATGCAGTATAGGAGGCTCAAAGACGCCCTGTCCAACCACGTAGATAGAGCTCGGGTTCTATACTCGGCCAAGGCCAACTCGAACCTAGCCATCCTGAGGATACTCCACGAGGAGGGTGCCTGGCTTGATGTTGTAAGTCCAGGGGAGGTGCATCTAGCCCTTAGGGCTGGCTATAGACCTGATAATATCCTCTATACGGGTACGAGTGTTCGGGATGATGAGTTGGGATATCTTCTGAAGGAGGAGGTCATGATAAATATTGACTCGACCTCCCAGCTCAGGAGGCTATTGAGGCTAGGTATCCCCAAGCTCCTATCCGTGAGGGTGAATCCCATGATCGGGGCTGGACACCACGAACATGTTGTCACGGCTGGCGAGGCCTCGAAGTTCGGAGTTTGGGAGGGGGAGGCGCTGGAGGCTTATAAAGAGGCAAGGGAGGGTGGGGTGGAGAGGTTTGGAATCCACATGCATATAGGATCAGGTATAATGAGCGTGGAGCCCTACATCCTGGCCTCGGAGCGGCTATTAAAAGTGGCAAAAGAGGTCCATGAAAGCCTCGGAGTCGAGTTTGAGTTCATAGATCTAGGAGGTGGGCTTGGGATCCCCTACAGGCCGGACGAAGACGAGTTGAACCTAGAGGAGTTCATTAAGAGGCTTATGAGTTTCATAAGGGAGAGGATAAAGATACACCATCTTGGAGAGCCGGAGATCTGGATGGAGCCCGGTAGATTCCTAGTGGCCGAGGCTGGAGTGCTTCTCACCAGGGTTAACACCATAAAGTCTACCCCAACCAAGAGTTATGCAGGGGTGGATGCCGGTTTCAATACCATAATGAGGCCCACGTTGTATGGAGCTTATCACCACATCATAGCCGCCGGAAAACTAGACGACCCCCCGGTAAAAGAGTATGACGTCGTGGGGCCGATATGCGAGTCTGGAGACATCCTAGCTCAGGGCCGTCGCCTACCCGAACTCGCTGAGGGGGACATCATAGCCATCCTATGCGCTGGAGCCTATGGCCACTCGATGAGCTCCCAGTATAACTCGAGGCCAAGGCCTGCGGAGGTTCTCGTGAAGAGGGGAGAGTACGAGTTGATAAGGAGGAGGGAGGGAATGGAAGATCTCTTCAGAGGCCAGGTCATCCCAGAGAGGCTCAGAAACCCGAATCGATGCTAACATCGCATAGAGGAAAGCTAGCCACTTGTGGCTCATGAATCTTCCAGAGCGTTATGCTATACCTAGGTTTAATTTTTAAGGAGTTTCCATCTACGGAGGGGAGTTCCCATGCCTGTACTCTGCAGCAGATGTAGAGGTGCGCCTGCTGAGGTGAGGGTTGCAGCGGGGAGATTGAGGCTCTGCCCCGACTGTTTCATTGAATATTTCGAAGAGAGGCTCATGAAGACCGTTCAAGAGTTTAAGATGTTCAGGCCTGGTGAGAGGCTAGCCGTCGCGGTCTCGGGAGGTAAGGATAGCGGGGCCCTACTACACGCTCTGAGGAGGGTATACCCCAATCTTGAACTCCTAGCTCTACACATAAACCTAGGTATAAAGGGCTACTCCGACCACTGCGAGGAGAAGGTTAGAAGGCTTGCGGATATGGATGGGGCTGAGCTCAGGGTCTTGAGGATAGGGGAGATGGGCTTCACGGTAGATGATTTCCTCAAGACGATCTATAGGAATCGAGTCTGCTCTCCCTGCGGCGTCATCAAGAGGCACCTGCTGGACTCTATGACCTTGGAATCCGGCGTAAAGACCCTCGCCACAGGGCATAACCTAGACGATGTGCTCTCAACAATGTTGGAGACCTTCTTCGCGGGAGACCTAGCCCAGCTCATAAGGTTGAAGCCAGTTCTCCCCTCTAGACATCCAAAGCAGACCAAGAAGATAAAGCCCCTTATCAGACTGAGCGAGTTCGAGGACTACATGTACGCCCTCTACACAGAGATCCCCATAAGATCTGAGAATTGCCCCCACTCACCCGCGATAAAGAAGGGGAGGGAGGTTCTTGAGGCGCTGGGGAAAGGGCGTCCGGGCTTTAGGTATCAGGCTCTCTCACTCTTCCTCAAGAAGCTCATACCCATTCTTGAGAGAGAGATAACCCAACCTGAGCTGAAGACATGCGGGAGGTGTGGCTTCCCAAGCTCGGAAGATATATGTGCCTACTGTAAAAGGGTGGATTTGGTGAAGGGGAATTAGGGAACTAGGAGTTGTGGCTGTAGCCCACTGCATCCTCAACCAGGCAACAAGGTGGTGGAATGAGGAGAAGGGCAGAGACCCCTCCAAGGGATGCTTATGGAAGGTCGTTAAGAGGCTGGATGAACTCGGGTTTGGAGTCTATCAGCTTCCATGCCCTGAGATAACCTTCCTGGGAAATCCTAGACGATCGATGATGAGGGGGGAGTATGAGAGCCTGAAAGGCTATCAGGAGCATGTTAAAAGACTCTCATTAGAGGCCAGCTCGGGCATAGAGGCCCTTATAAACATGAGCAGGAGGCCCAGGCTTAAATTAATGGGGTTGATAGGGCTTGCGAGATCCCCAAGCTGCGCAGCTAAGGGGGTCGAGCCCGGCTCCTACCCCGGGGGAATCTTTTTTGAGGAGTTATTAAAGGAGCTGAAGAGAAGAGGATTAGAGCCTCAGGTCATCGAGATCGATATAAAAGACCTAGAAGCAAGCATCAGCATGCTAGATGAACTAGTTATTCGATCCTCCCTTTGAAGGGGTGTAAAATTCAACATTCCATCGCCCCTGTCATCCATATCTCAGAGCCTCTACGGGTTTCAGTTTTGAGGCCCTCCAAGCTGGATAAGCGCTTGCCAAGAGGGTTACGAGGATGGAGATGAGGGAGGCCATTCCCAGATAGGCCGGGCTTATGATTGGGGAGTAGGCGAGCCTTGGAAACTCTCCGGCCACCCCCGCCCTCTGAGACATCCCGCTTATGAGACTTGGTATTAGGTGGGCGACGAGGCTCCCCACGGCGAAGCCCACGAGGCTTCCGAAGATCCCGATGAGAAGACCTTGGACCACGTATATGAGGAGGACGCCTCTATCCCTCATCCCCAAGGCCTTCAGGATGCCTATCTCCCTAACCCGTTCTAGGACCGAGATCATCATTATATTCAGGGTTCCAAGCCCAGCGGCTATGAATGATGTGCTAGCTATGGCCGTAAGAAGAAGGTTGATCTGGTCGGTTATCCTTGTCACCATTTCGGCTATATGTTTTATGGTTGTGATGGTGGCCCTGCCTCCGAAGACATCTCCTATAGTTTCAGAGACCTGATCAACAATCTCCATGTTCTCCGCCTTGACGAGTATGACCGAGTATCCGCTACCCCTTACTAAGTGGTTATAGTACTCCCTAGGGATGAATATGGATGTATCTGGAGGGAAGATCCCAGCCGCACCATAGGTATCTAAGACCCCGGTCACGGTAAAGACTAACTGCCTCTGCCCAAGCTGAACCAGGATGGGCTGCCCCTCCCGGTATCTCGTCTGGCCAGTCTCATCGATGGCTATTTTATTTCCTATCAGGGCTTGGGGGGTCGGCAGGTCCGGGTATGGCCCCCCCTCATGAAGCCTCAACTCCCCAAGAAAGTCTGGAAGGTCCCTCGAGGATATACCGACAAGGGTGATTGGGTTATCTATCCCTTGGATCCTGACGTTCATCCTGAGGACAGGAGTGGCCTTTAAGACCCCGTTAAGGCTACTGATCCTGGCAACATCTACATCTGTGAATGGAACCCTACCTCTAACCGTGACTATTATCGAGTCAGGGCCAAGCTTGCCAAGGTTCTCTAGGATGCTCACCCTTGCCCCCTCCACCTGGGCTGAGGCCGATATTATGGTGGTTACTCCCACGGCGACCGCGAGCACGGTCAGAATGCTTCTCAACCGCCTCTCCTTAAGCTGTCTCCAAGAGAGGTTGAGGAGATCCCAGTACCTCATCCCACTCACCTATGCCAATTTCCCTCTTCCTTCAAAATCCGAGCTGAAGACCATGGGTTGTAATGCGCCTTCACTTCGATGGCGCCTCCACTTCAACGATCTTGCCATCCCTGAGCTTTATGACCCTATCACAGAACCTTATAAGCTCGAGGTTATGGGTTACCATCACTATCGAGACCCCCTTCTCATCCACAAGCCTCCTGAAAATCTCCATTATCACCCCAGCCGATGAGCTGTCTATGTTCCCAGTTGGCTCGTCTGCTAGTATGAGCCTCGGCTCGTTTATGAGAGAGCGCGCGATAGCAACCCTCTGCTGTTCCCCGCCGCTAAGCTCTGTAGGCCTCTTGAAAGCCTTATCCCCTAGGCCGACAAGCCTCAGAAGCTCCAGAGCCCTATCCCTTCTTTTACTGGGATTGACGTTGGCGATGGCCATCGGCAATTCTACATTCTCTACAGCCCTTAGATAGGGGAGGAGGTTGTAGAACTGAAATATGAATCCCACCATCCTGTTCCTATAATCAGCCAACTTCTCTCCGCTGAAACCTGAGATATCGGAGCCCTCCACTATCACCCTGCCCTTCGTAGGGGTGTCTAACCCACCAATTATGTGGAGAAGGGTAGACTTACCAGAGCCCGAGGGGCCAACAACGGCTAGGAACTCACCCCCATATACATCCATATCTATACCACGCAGAGCCGGGTACTCCACGTTCTCCACCCTG
>JAGTQJ010000082.1:0-2354 GCA_018396515.1 Candidatus Bathyarchaeota archaeon
TGGAGGATGTAGCCAACCTCATTTAGGCAGGAGTCGGCCCCCCTAGCCCCCCTCCCAACCGAGGCGTAGACCCTGAGATAGTGATCTATGGAAAAGCTGAATACGGGGTTTACGAACATCTCAAGCCTTGCAGCTGCAAGGACTAGGGAGCTTACGAGCAACCTCAAAGCCAGCTCCTTAGAGTACTCTGTACGGAGAGGCCACCCGCCATACCTCCTGAGACATGCTCTTGGGTTTACCCCGCATAGAGGGGCCATATCCGTCGCTGTGAGGGCTATGAGGCCTCCATCTCTACATGCTCTCAATGCAGACTCGATGTAGGGTACTGGTGAACCGTAGGGGTCTATATCGATATAATCGAATCTCTGAGTGCGAGAGGCGTGAAGAGCGAGTAGGAGGTTCGCCTCCATAAGGCGAACCCTAACCCTATCCGAGACATTGTTTAAATCTGCGTTTATCTCGGCAAGCCTAACGGCCAATGGATTGACATCGCCCAGGACAGCCTCCTCCAACCCCTCGACCTCAAGGGCAAATCTTATCCCTCTGACACCCGTCCCGCACATGGGTTCACATAGCCTAAGGCTCTTCGAGAACATCCTCTGATGAGCCTTTAGGACGATGACCGCGGAATCCCTATTCAACTTCATCCTAGGATTATAAAAGACCGGGGCCTTGTAGATGGCTCTATATGGGGATTTATCTGGACAGGTTTCCAGTACCGGCACGTTGATTAGGGCGGCACCTTCCCTGATCTGGGATGTCGAGAAGGGGAGTCCCACATCTCACCAAATGACACCTAGTGTAATATATCTTTGATCGGAGAGGCTGAATTTTAATATACTCTCAAAGACATAGAACTTCATTGATAAAATTAATATGCCTCATCTCGGAATTATTGATTTAAACTTTCGATATAGCTTTTCATCCTAGAGAGCTTTCCTTTTATTAATCCAACAGTCAGATTCAGTCTAAAGCTGGAATTCTGATAAATCCAACTTCCCCGATGGCCTTTCAGGCATTCAGGCCCACTCCTTTACATCTTATTCTTGCGATGCTGCCTCTCTCTCCCTCGACCTTGAACTCCGAGCCAGCGAGGAGCTTTGCGAGTTCGATAGCAGTTTCGGTGTGGAGGGTTAGCCTACTTGTCGTGAAGACCGACTCGCCCTCGGCGAGGGAGCACCAGATGATCAAGTTGTCGGCGGTGTGTAGGTCTACACCTGCGCCGAGCCTCAGCTGATCAACTAAGGACTCGGCAGCTTCAGCCCCAACCCTCTCCGCCGGTTTTCCCCTCTTTCCAAGGGAGTCCGCGCCGAGGAAGGTCTTCGGTACAGTCTCCGCCCAAAGTGAGATATAGCTGCCAGGGGATAGGGGCTCTTCTGAACCTTCTAAGGCTTTATACTCCACTTCGCCTTCATAGCCGGCTTCCCTGAGGACCGCCATTGCCGATCGGGCTTGCCTCTCGGCAACATGGCTTGGCAGCCTCCCGCAGATGGATATCCCCCTTATTCTAGTAACCTTTCTCGGTGGATCAACCACTATCGGTTTCAGCTCCTCTATCGGGTATATCTGAACCTCTACAATACCTCCCCCTCTAGGGTAGAAGCCCTCCCTCAGGATCTTGAGGTTACCATTGAAGCCCATAGCCCTAAAGGCCTCCCAGACAACCCGTTCAAGTGTTGTGACTGGGGGTGACATATCCGTGGCCGTCCCTCCTATCACCCTCAGCCTCGACTCTGAATCGGCAAATGTTAAGATGGGAGCTACGCACTGTAGGAGGAGGCTTATGCTGCCAGCGGTTCCTATGTCGAAGAGGTAGCTCCCCCCTCTTGGTGGGCCGGGGTGGAACTCTACCTCCCTCGAGCCTATTGATAGCCCTTTCACCCTCGCCCGGCATATCTCTGCAACGGCTTTCAGGGTGGTTAGATGCTGAGGTCGAAGCCCGGGCGGGTCTCTTCCCCCTCTCACATTCCTGACTTTCACCGGGGTGGACCTTACGACGCTGTATGTGATGGCCATTCTTAGGAGCTGGCCTCCCCCCTCCATCATGGAGCCGTCGATCTCGATCAAGAGCTATTCACCTAGGCTTCGATACCTCCGCAGAACCTCTTTATATAATCAACCGCTAGTTGCGCGGCGGCATCCAGCAGCTCTCCGCTTATACCTGGTACTCCGCAGGCAAGTATCAAGACTCTATTTGTATCCTCGGTGACCTTAGAGTACTCCGCATCCCTATATGGGTATATGGCTATCAGCCTCTCCGAGTCTGTTATGATTATCTCCCCACCTCTGAGGGATACCGGGTGGCTCATCCCGATGCCTAGGAAGCTCTCCCCCTTCTTTCTTCTCCCCTGGGG
>JAGTQJ010000082.1:2391-7005 GCA_018396515.1 Candidatus Bathyarchaeota archaeon
AGGGATATGCTGGTCTCGATGGAGGCGAGGTTGTAGGCGTCCACTAAGGTGTTGATCTTCGGGAGGGGATTTCCATGGAGGATCCTCCTGATCAATGCCTCTGCAGATGGCCTTATCTTGGTGGGGTCGATTCCTATCCTCCAGAAGAAGTCCCTGTATGCCCTGAGGTTTGGGTGCTCCCTTATCCTCTCCAGCGTCCACCTCTCCCTTGTTCTCCTTATCACCTCCTCCTTGAAAAGCTCTAGTTCTGGATCCTCATCCTTAACCTTTACATCCCTCAGGTGGACGGCTTGAACCTCTAGGTCTTGGAACCTCTCCCTTAATTCGGGGTGGAGGGTTATGGACAATTATATCTCCTCAAGAGATTTGGGTTCCAAGCCCTCTCCTGATGCCCGGGACACCGTGTCGGTCTTGGCCAGATCCCTTATCCTCCCCTCTCCATCTATCTCCTTCACGAAGTCGTAAACCTCTCTAGGCACTAGCATGCTCCAGTCCTCCCCTGAGAGGATCCGCCTCCTGATCTCCGTGGCCTCATACATGTCCCTTTTGTATAGCCTTATGCTCCTAACCTCATAACCGGCCTCGGAGAGCAGCCTTCTGGTCAGGGGCTGGTTCGTGTACACCACGTCGAACTTGGGGGTTTGGGACTCGACCTGGGAGACCCAAACCCTATGCGCTGGGGCGTCGGGCACGGGTATGATGAGGTACCTTGAGGGATCTATCTCCTCCGAGTTAAGGGCTCGCCTTATCATCTCTATCCTCTCCCCCGCCGTGAAGGGATTGTCGAGTTCATGGCTCATCTGCGCGCTTCCCACGGCTATTATCAACTCATCGACCTCCTTGAGGATGGCCCTCACAGCGTAGAGATGCCCATTATGGAAGGGCTGGAACCTGCCTATGAATAATCCCCTTCTAACCATACCCCATCAAAGCCTTTATGATGCACACACCTTTAACATTTATCTCCTTCTATACGTTTAAATAAAGGCATTGAGAAAGAACAATATAGAAGCCTCTAAAACCACCTCAAAATCTTGGAAAAGATTCTTTTGATCAGTCATCCCAATCCAATTAATACTATCAGCTATCTCCCTGATCATCTTAAATATTTAAACTTCTGGCTCCGTCTCGATCGTCTCCTTTGATTCCCCTTGCGTTGACTCGAGCTGAGCAATTCTAGTCTTCACCATCCTTGTTATATAGCCGGCCACCCTGTTTCTAAGCCTCTTGGACAAGGTGAACCCTATCTCTTTTAGAAACTGCTTATTCTCCTCAAAGTTTGCCGTGAACCTCTCGGGATATCTACCCATGAGCTCCTTGGAGGCCCGCTTCACAAGCTCTATCCTGACCTTCCCCAATCTTTCACCAACCTACAACTGACTATCTAATAGACTATTAAAGGTTACCTTCCACGCTTCAAGGGCTTTATACCTTAATGAGGCCTTGAGGCCACCTAAGAAAGGGCTGCTTCTTAAAATAGGCACAAGCGTTAAATATTTCTCGGTGAGAAAGGAGAAAATGGTGAGCCTCACCATGGAAGGCGAGATTAAGGTCGCACCTATGCACAAGCTGATAAAAAGGGGGGGCGCCTCCAGGGTCAGTGAGGAGGGCGCCATAGCTCTAGGCGAGGCTCTCGAGGAGATCGGGATAAAGATAGCCAAAGAGGCAATGGACTACGCGAGGCATGCTGGAAGGAAGACCATCAAGGCTAGGGATATAGAGATAGCCGCTCAGAAGGTCCTTGGGAGATCAAGCTAAAATATCGAAGGGACTTCTCGTAAAAGGATGCAATGCCAGCGGTACGACATAGTAGTAGTAGGTGCAGGCCCAGCGGGCTCAACAGCCGCCCTCGCGGCTGCTGAGAGAGGAGTAGAGGTCCTGCTTTTAGAGGAGCACCCGAGGCCAGGCCTCCCAAACCACTGCGCAGAGGGGTTGAGCCAGAACGGCCTCAAGGACGCGGGGGTTAACCCAACGCCGGAGATCGTCAGCCAGAAGATAACAAGTATGAGAGTATACGCGCCGAATGGGCGTTTCCTCGAACTCAAGAGCCCAGATATGGTTGGGTACACTATAAACCGAGACGCATTTGACCTCCTGCTCTCCACGAAGGCTGTGGAGGCTGGGGCAGAGCTCATGACCGAGACGAGGGCGTTAGGGGTCATCAAGAGGGGCGGAGTAGTATCGGGAGTGCTGGCTGAGAGGAGGGGGATGAGGTTTGAGGTGGAGGCGAAGGTAGTTATAGGCGCGGATGGAAACGCCTCGGTTATCCGGAGAACAGCAGGTCTTGGGAGATGGTTTCCAGATGTGGTGAGCTGCGCCCAGTTCAGGGTTGGAAACCTGGACCTAGATAACCCTGAGGTCAACGAGTTCTACATAGGCTCCAAATATGCGCCCGGAGGCTACGCATGGATATTCCCAAAATCCAGTAGCACGGCCAACATCGGCCTCGGGGTTCGAGGAGGCCACAGGGAGCCGGCTTTATCCTACCTGAAGAGGTTTATGGATTCCGACCCAAGGCTAAAAGATTCGAAGATCCTCGGGGTGGCGGGGGGAATAACGCCCGTCTCTGGGGTCCTGAATAGGATCGTAGGGGATGGTGTGATGCTGGTCGGGGATGCGGCTGGGCAGTTAATACCAATCACCGGGGCAGGGGTACATGCCGGTGTAGTGGCTGGAAGGATGGCCGGAGAGGTCGCTGCAGAGGCTGTGCTCAAAAACGATGTCACGGCCCCCACCCTATCCCTCTATGAAACTAGATTCGATGCCAACTGGGGTAAGAGGATAAAGGAGAGCAGAAGGGTGCTGGAGATGCTGGACAGGTTCAGTGATGAGGATCTAAACATGCTCGCCGAGGTAATAACAGGAGAGGATATAATCGCCCTAGCTAACGGTCTAGATGTTACACGCGTATTGACTAGGATCTTCAAGAGATCTCCGATAAAACTGATGAGGCTCATGGCCTCGTATATAAGAGGATAAAATCCAACCCCCAAAGCCGACTAGGATGATCAAATTCTCCAATACCGGCCGAGGAGAAGTAAAACTTTATATTCAATCCCCCTTTCTGCTCTCTTAGCTAGCTCGTTGGAGGTCTCGAGAAATGGCTTACATGACGGGTAAACCCATCCTCATCCTGAAAGAGGGAACTTCTAGGAGTAGAGGAAGAGATGCGAGGAAGTCAAATATCCTCGCAGCTAGGATAATAGCGGAGGCCCTAAAGACCACCCTCGGGCCACGTGGGATGGATAAGATGCTCATAGACAGCCTGGGGGACATAACGATAACGAACGATGGGGCCACCATCCTAGATGAGATTGAGGTGCAGCACCCCGCGGCGAAGATGATGGTGGAGATAGCCAAGGCCCAGGACGACGAGGTTGGGGATGGCACGACCACGGCAGTCGTCCTAGCGGGTGAACTCCTGAGCAAGGCTGAGGAGCTTCTGGAACAGAACATCCATCCATCCATAATAATCTCAGGCTACAAGAAGGCATCAGAGAGAGCGTTAGAGCTCCTAGAGAAGCTGGCGATGAATGTAGATCTAGAGGATAGGGAGACCCTAGTGAAGCTCGCAACAACATCGATGAGGAGTAAGGCTGTATCCCAAGTGGCATCCCACTTCGCGGGGATCGCCATAGACGCGATAAAGCAGATAATAGAGATCAGGGACGGAGAGACCATCGCAGATGTCGACAACGTACAGATAGTGAAGAAGGAGGGGAAGAGCCTTAACGAGACCGAACTCGTAAAGGGGATAATAATAGACAAGGAGGTTGTCCACCCCGGGATGCCCAAGAGGGTTGAGAATGCGAAGATAGCCCTCGTAGACGCAGCCCTTGAGGTCGAGAAGACGGAGATAAGCGCTGAGATAAGGATCCGCCGACCTGAGGCCATAAAGGCCTTCCTAGACCAGGAGGCATCGATGCTGAAGAGGATGGTAGACAGGGTTAAGGAGAGCGGAGCTAACGTCCTGTTCTGCCAGAAGGGCATAGACGACATGGCCCAGCACTTCCTAGCAAAGGAGGGCATCCTGGCGGTGAGGAGGGTGAAGAAGTCTGACATGGAGAAGCTTGCTAAGGCCACGGGAGCCAGGATCGTGTCAAACCTCAACGATCTTAAGCCCTCAGACCTAGGGACATGCGAGCTGGTGGAGGAGAGGAGGATAGGGGATGACAAGATGGTCTTCGTCGAGGGCTGTAGAGACCCGAAGGCCGTCTCCGTCTTCATAAGGGCAGGCCTAGAGAGGATGATGGACGAGGCGGAGAGGTCTATGAAGGACGCCCTATATGTAATATCCGACGTGGCCGAGCTGCCGAAGATGGTGCCCGGAGGGGGAGCCATAGAGATGGAGCTCTCGAAGGCTCTAAGGGCTTACGCTAGACAGGTGGGTGGAAGGGAGCAGCTGGCGATCGAGGCCTTCAGCGACGCGTTAGAGGTGATCCCGAGGACCCTGGCCGAGAACGCGGGCCAAGACGTGCTAGACACCATGGTGAAATTGAAGGCGGCCCATGAGAGAGAGGATGGATACCCATATGGGGTTGACGTCTTCAAGGGTGGAATAGCCAACATGCTGGACCTGGGAGTGATAGAGCCCATGGTCGTGAAGGTCCAGGC
>JAGTQJ010000078.1 GCA_018396515.1 Candidatus Bathyarchaeota archaeon
CGATAAGGGAGAGTATCAAGGAGATGCATAAGGATTTGAAGGATGAAACTACCGCGATAAGGGAGAGTATCAAGGAGATGCATAAGGATTTGAAGGATGAAACTACTGGCATAAGAGAAAGTATTAAAGAGATGAACACCGATGTTAATAAGAGTTTTGAGGAGATGGCTGGAAGATACGACTCCATATCAGCCGAGCTCATAAGAACTAGGGAGGAACTCACAAGAGCCGTCGATAGGCTCTCAAACCTGATAGACGAGTTCATAAGAAGAGGAGCCAAAAGCTAAGCCCTACCGGCAGCCCCATAAGGTTGAGTTCATCCGTGAGACTGGTCTGATATATTACGGAGAGATGCGTTAAATCGCGGAGATGATGGGGCTTCCATGTCAGATTTCGACCTAATGCTGTAATCTCCCCACCTCAATAGGGAGAAGATTGCAGAGAAGGCCTTATCATCTCAAACCGAAGAGAGAGGGAGCCTGGTTGGATGGTCTCCCTAGTGATCCTCCCTTAAAGGTAGCTCCATATGCCTAGGAAGGAGGCACCTCGCCCAACAATGTTTAAATATATATTTAAACATCTAACTTGCAGGGAGACTATGCCGAAGACGATAACGATAAGGGAAGAGGTCTATGAAAGGCTGGTGAGGGTTAAGAGGGAGGGCGAGAGCTTCAGTAAGCTCTTCGAGAGGCTACTGGAAGGTATGGATCCTCTTGAAACCCTGACCAGGCTAAGGGGCTGCGTAGAATTAGAAGAGAAGGAGAAGATGTTGTCGGAGATCCAATCCCTCAGGGCTGAACGTAGAATATGATAATACTGGATACAGACATCTTGATCGAGATCATTGATAAAAGGTCGGAGAAGGGAGATGAAGCCCTAAAAAGAATTCTGGAAAGAGGAGAAGAGATAGGCATAACAGTCATAAGCCTCCATGAAATACTTTATGGTCTTCAAAAATATGCTAAACCAGTAAGGGAGGTTCTACTTCTTCCCGTGATTGACTTCACAAAGAAAGATGCAGAACTTTCAGCCAGATTAGAGCTAGAGATGGAGAAAAAAGGAACACCAATAAGAAGAACAGACGCCATGATAGCAGCTATAGCCATAAATCATGATGCAACTCTATACACCCTAAATCTAAAACATTTTCAACCACTACAAACCTCAGGACTTAAACTCTTCTATTAACTATAAATATCTTATTTAAAGCAGTATAAGTCATGGAGAAAATTAAGTGTCTCCATCCAATGAAAAAGAATTTGAGGATACTAAAACAGCTTAGCTCAAGGAACACTAAGAAATATTTTTAATCACAAAAAAGTATATTGATAAGACATGAAAGTTTATTGATTTCCTCTACATTTTATATTATGCAAAAGCTGTAAAGAAATACTTACCTAAAAGCTTAATAGAATCACCATGAATATTGTGGGTGATGGAGAGGTTCGAGGAGGCTCGTAGGTGTTTCCTACAGGCATTGAGGGACCTGAGGGCTGCTGGGGAGAGCCTGAGGACTGAGAGCTACGAGTGGAGCTCATTCCAATCCCAGAAGGCTGCTGAGAAGGCGGTTAAAGCCCTCGGATATGCCCTGGGGCGCACCTCCTGGGGCCACAGCGTCACCGAGCTGCTCGAGGGGTTGAGGGAGAGCCTCCCAGAGGCCGGGTCCTATCTGAGGGATTCCAGGGAGCTGGACAGGCATTATATACCCTCTAGGTACCCGAACGCCTTCGAGTCGGGCTATCCAGCCCTCTACTACGACGTAGAGGCGGCGAGTAGAGCCGTTGAATGCGCGAGGAGGATAATCGATTGGGTGGAGGGTATGCTGAAACGTCTTGGGGTGAAGATATAGAGAAATTCACGGAGAGAATAAGCTCCCTACTGCCAGTTGAGTCTATAATTATATTCGGCTCATATGCTAAAGATCAGCATGGAGATTGGAGTGACATAGACATGATGATAATAAGTGACTATTTTAAAGGTATAAATATTCTTGATAGGTTTAAGATCCTTCAGGAATTTAAGATTGGAAGAATTGAGTCTTTCGCTTACACATATGAGGAGTTGGTCAGAATGGTTAAGAGTGGAAATCCTCTGGCTTTAAATGCCCTTATAGAGGGAAAACAACTGACAATCAGCCCAAGAGTTAAGGAGTTAGCCTCTCAAGCAAAATTGATTTATGAAAAGAGAGGGAGAATGTGGATACGAAAAGTGTTGTAACCATAAGAATAGAATCTCCAGAGGGATATTTGGATTAAGAGAGGATATTATCCTAGACCTTTGAAATAGAATATGAGGAGACCTGAACACACGCATAAACATAGCCGCATCGCAACCAGCTCCATGGGATGGCCGAGGGGAGGATACCCAGTGAAGGCGCGAAGCCTCGGGCGGAAGAGGCTCAAGTCGTGGGGCATTCAGTCGTCCCAGGGTCACTAGGGAATATTTAAATCCCACTAAAGGGTCCCGAAAATATGTGGGATGATGGAGGTTACAGTGAGGGAGAAGGGAAGGATCACGATCCCAGCCCCACTGAGAGAGTCTCTAGGCCTAAAGGAGGGAGATAGGCTAGAGGTAACCGTAGAGAGGAGAGCCATTGTACTGAGGCCGAAGCGGACGGTCTCTTCGGCTGAGCTAAGAGGCATCATAGGCCCAATGGAGATCGACCTTGAAGAGATTGAGGAGGCTCCCGGAAGGGAGATCATTTGAGGTTCATAGACTCAAACATCTTCATCTACCACCTGGCAGCCGACCCGAGATACGGAGGAAGGGCCAGCGAGATAATCGGAAGGGTCGAGGAGGGGGAGCCAGCCGTCACATCCACACTCGTCCTAATCCAGGTCTGTAGCTACTTGAAGGTGAAGAGAAGAGAGGATGTTATCCCCCTCTTCCTCACCTTCATAAGATCCATGCCAAACCTACTCAAAGCTGAGACCACCATAGTGGACCTTCTAAGCGCCATGGAGATCCAGACCAAGCAAAGCCTTAAATGGAGTCTGTGGGACGACCTCACCATAGCAGCACAGATGAAGAGACTGGGGATCACCGAGATATACTCCAACGACAGAGATTTCGACACGATCCAGGGGGTCAGAAGGATATTTTAAAGGTCTCTAACTCCAAACATCATCCCAGATCAGAGAGGATCTTAGACCCCTTTCTCCTAGTTCTGGAAGCTTGTTCTTGATTATGTCCCACAATATCTCCAAATCTACGCCAAAATATTCATGGATCAATATGTCCCTAAGTCCAGCCTTTTTCCTCCACTCTATATCAGAGTATTTACTTTTAATTTCTTCAGGAATTTTCTTTGAAGCCTCCCCTATAATTTCAGGATTTCTCACGACCGCATCTTGAACCAACTCATTTGCAACAAATTCTCTATAACTCATGTTTCCCACATATCTATCTATTTTCTCAATAGCTATCAGAATATCCCTCAAATAAATTTTATGATCTCGTTGCATATTTTATATCTCCCATGATATGAGGCTTTAAATCTGGTTTTATAGAGTCATGAATAATGAGATCGACCCTATTATTCAGTAGATCCTCCAGGAAGAATTTGAGGTTTCATATAATTGTCAAAGGTTTTTTCCCCATCCTCAAACTCCACAAGGATATCGACATCGCTCCCGAGACCCGGCTCTCCCCTAGCATAGAACCAAATAAACCGATCCTCTTAACACCATATCTCCTAAGATCTTCCATCCCTCTCAGAGGTCCTCTTTAATATGGCATCTGAAGTCAGCACCATATCTCAGGCAGCCCCTCAGCCCCATTACCGGGTATGTATAATTTTTAGCTTTCGGACCCCTCTCGGATAAATGCGTGGGATAGCCTACCACAGTAGGCCCGTAGACGCATTCAGGTTTATCTCTAGATTATTTTAAACTCCATGGGCACCTTTCCCGATTTAGGCCCCTCAGGTGTTCAGGTGTAAATATTATCTATGGTCTGCCGATTATCATGTCCAAGTCATCTCTTAGGTTTTCAGCGACTTCAAAGGCAACCCTCCCTGGAACCTTAACACCCTGGAAGACCACCTTGACCAGGATTTGTCCCGATGATCCTGAGCTTCCCATCATTGTCCGCGTCCTGGGCTCATAGAGCTCATCATGGGGGATAAGCACCTTAAGCCTACCAGCAAGGCCTTCCGGGATAACGCTCCTGCTGGCCCGATGTCAACTAGGGCCTTCAGCATAATCCTCAACTCTCAGATTCGAGCACCACCTCAGCCAGGGCCTGCTCACACCTCATGCAACCTCCCCTCAAGCCAATCCATTCGATGCCTTGTAAGGTTTGTCTCAATCTCTAGGTTAAAGGGATGCATGGGATGGGGGGCCATCCTAATCTGCCTTATTTTCAAGCTCTTTTACGAGGTTCATTAATTTTTCACATGAGACCCTCATCCTTGCATATTACTCAGGCTTCCGGCTCATAAAACTTATTTGCCATTAGTAGACAATGTTCCAAGCCGTGCATTAACCTATCAACATCCTCATCGCTCAATTTCTCCAAAACACGCTCAACATCTTCAAAAACTTCATCTCCAATCATCCACTGAAATGAGGTGACTCTACCTTATAAAAATCCCCTGTTTTCAGGGAGCTCAGGCTGGGCTTATCGGTGAGAATGAGGCTGAGGATGAGGGGGGCTGGTCGAATCTGCCCTCATTTAGAATGAGACATTATTCGATAAATGGGGTTCATACTGTGAATATGGTCCTTTAAGATGAATTCTGGATCTGATCTTCAAGATGTGATGAGTTTGACTATCCTCCCGTAGGGAGCCTCAAGCCTGTTTCCTCTCACCTTGTAGGTGAAGGTTGGATAGCCTATATCCTCAAAGTATCTTGAGTATTCCTGGTCTACTAGGAGTATGAGGTTTTTGAATCCGAATCTCTTGAGCTCCTGGAGCTTCGCCCTCTTCTTCGCGGTGTACTCAGGCCTCCAGTAGCCAATTATCTCGAGGTAGTACTTAACCCCGTCCGGCCTTTCGAAGATGAAGTCCGGGACTATCAATGTGTCCCCCATCATGATCGGCTCCGCCTCCCTCCAGACCCTGAAGCTCTCAACGGTCCTCATGATGCTGTAGAACCTCTCCTCCACCCCGCTGTCGAAGATGGGCTTCAACGGCTCGGGGGGTTTCAGGCCTCCGCTGAGCTCCGGGAGGGTCTCGCTGGTCAATATGCAGGGGAAATCCCCCCTCCTCAGGTGGACCATCACCTCAAGGGTCCAACTCGAGGCATCTCTGAGGACTGGGAGGGCCCTATTGAAGAGTGTTGAGAGCCTCCAGGCATACCTCGTGGGCCTCCCGAAGAGCTCGATGGGGCCGTAGACCCCAACCCTTGCCAGGTCATCATGCATACGCCCCTCATATATCAGTCCGAGCTCCTTGACCATCCTCACAAGCCTCTTCACGAAGGTTCCAAGAGGCATCTTCCTGCTCCCCCTGGTGGAGAAGGTGATCATCCTGGAGTTCGAGAGGATGGTGTCCAAAACCTCCATGTTATAGCATCCGATCACCTCCCCAGGGCTTGGGCGGCCCCCCCTCCTAGAGAGGATGAAACTCCTCGGATCATCGCTCCATAGGTAATCCTCAACCTCCTCGAGGCTTAGGGCTCCCAGCTCCCCCCGATGCGCCTCTATGAACTCCTTGAGGGTTCTGAGCCTGTCCTCAGAGAACCCCGGCTTGGCCGAGCCGACGGCCCTGAAGAGCCTAAGCCTAAGCTCCAGAGGCCTTATTTTAAGGCCGGGCTCAGCCATCCTCGGGGTGAACTGGTAGAGGTGCATCATGGCGTAGCTCAGCCCCCTGGCCAGCCGGTCATCACCGACCTCGTAGATGAGCTCCTCGAAGGGTATCCTCCCCCTCTCCCCTCCGAGCCACGCCTCATAGAACTCTATGACCCCCTCCGCCACCCTGATATGTTCAGGGTCTCCGGCGTCAAGGAAATGGGGGTAGATGACCCCCCTCCTCAACCGATACCTCAGGAGCCTCCTAGGAAACATCCCCTTGACCCCATCCATCCGCAGGTGCTTGCCTCAGGGAGGTGGTGGCCCTCACCTCCTCATCAAATCCCATGCCATGCATTCATGAGCCCTCGGCTACTCACCCGCCTTAGGCCACACCCTGAACTTCCTCCTCCTGGAGCTCAGCTGCTGGTCTAGGGTTCCCCTGGTGACGAGCTCTATGACCAGAGCCTCCTCCACCTTGGGCCTGAGGAGCCTGCCAATCCTCTGGAGGTACTCCCTGTTGCTCCCCGAGCCGCTTATGATGATCCCGACCTGGGCGTCTGGGACATCCAATCCCTCCTCGAGGGTCATCCCGGAGGCCAGCTTCGTTACCTCCCCCCTCCTGAACATCTCGAGTATTGCCCTCCTCTCCTCATTGGAGGTCTCCGCCACTATCAGAGGTATCAGGTACCTCCTGCTCACCATCCTCACCACATCCACATACCTGCTGAAGATGAGCACCTTCCTATCCCAGTATCTGGACAGGAGTTCTCCAATCTTCTCAACCTTCTCCTCCCCGCTGAGGGCTATCATCCTGGCCCTGTTCCTGGCCCTCAGGGCCTCCCTCGCCCTAGGATCCCTTGCAGCCCGTCTGAGGCAGAGGTGAAACCTCTCCACAGGGTCCTTAACCCATGGCATGGAGCTCCGGCAGTAATCCTCATACACCTCCATACACCTCTCATACTCCCTCATCGCCTCGGGATCCAGATCCACATAGACCCTCATCACCCTGTAACCCGCTATGTAGCCCATCCTCCGGAGCTCCTCCTCCGAGACCGTCTTTATCAGGGGCCCTATGAGCTCCTCATAATCCCTGTGGAGGCCGTCGCTCCTCAATGGGGTGCCCGTCAAGCCCATCCTGTACCTGGCTATGCTGAGGTCGAAGATCCTCCTATACTCCTGAGCCACCGAGTGGTGGGCCTCATCAGCCACCAGGAGCATAAACCTGCCTGAGAGCTCCTCGGCGTTCAGGTAGGCCGAGTCGTAGGTTATGATGGTCACCTCATCCACATCCCTGCTCCCACCCCCATACACCCCAATCCTCTCCTCCGGGATGTCGAGGTAGTCGATGAGCCTCCTCCTCCACTGGTGGAGGAGCTCTATGAAGGGGACGATTATCAATGTTTTTACCCTGAGGTCTGAGATGGCCTGAAGGGCTAGGAAGGTCTTCCCAGCAGCCGTGGGCAGGGCTATGACACCCCTGAAGCCC
>JAGTQJ010000081.1:0-3276 GCA_018396515.1 Candidatus Bathyarchaeota archaeon
GTTTGTGCCGAGGCCATGGAGCTCTATGAGAAGGGTTTGATAACGGAGAAAGAGACGGGCGGTTTGGGGCTTAGGTGGGGTGATGGAGATACCATGGTCGAACTCGTCAGGAAGATAGCCCTTAGAGAGGGTATAGGCGACGTACTGGCCGATGGTACGGTTAGGGCGGCTTATGCGATTGGAAGGAGGGCTGAGAGGTTCGCCATGCACAGTAAACGCCTAGAGCTGCCGGCTTACGACCCGAGGGCTGCGAAGGCCCACGGTCTCAGCTACGCAACCTCGAATATAGGCGGCAGCCACATGATAGGGTGGAATAAGTACGAGATACTCAGCATGCCTGAGAAGGTCGATCCTCTGACTGTTGAGGGTAAGGGCCTTCTAACCAAGAGGGTGCAGGACCAGACAGCCGCCTACGAGGCGGCGGGCTGGTGCGCATTCGCGGAGCTTGTTCAGACCGCAGCCTATGGGGACATTGAGAAGACCATGGAGTGGATTGGAAGGGCTCTCTATGCTGCTACCGGCATCGAGGAGTTTAAGGATCCGAAATACATCTGGCTCGTAGGCGAGAGGGTTTATAACATCGAGAGGGCCTTCAACGTTAGGGAGGATTTTACGAGGGGGGACGACTGGCTACCTGAGAGGATGCAGAAGACGCCTTTCCCGAGGACCCCAGCCAAAGGCCAAGTGTTCGAGTTGGATAGGCTCTTAGACGACTACTATACAGAGAGAGGTTGGGATGTTAAGACAGGCGTGCCGACTAGAGAGAAGCTGGAGGCCCTTGGGCTCGGCTCTGTTGCCGATGAACTAGAAAAACTGGGAAAGATATCCAGTTAACTTAAATCTCTCTCCTCCTTATATCCCCAATTTTTTTAGGTGGACATGATGAAGGTTCTGGTCGAGTTCATAGGCTACGCTGTCAGGAAAATCGGGAGGGAATGGTTGTGGGTGGAGCTCGCGGAGGGGGGGACCCTTCACGACGTAGTCTCAAGGTTTGCCTCAACGCTAGACGCGAGCGCGGTGGAATCCTTAAAGGCAGCGCTTTCGACGGGAGAGCTTCGAATAGCCGTCAACGGTAGACTAGTAGACAGCCTCGGCTTAAAGCTCAGTGATGGGGACAAAATCCTGGTTTTCCCAATAGCCGCGGGGGGCTAAACCCGGGGCTACTCCCAGCCCTGAGACCAGTGTGAATCCCCAGCACCTCCAAACACCTCCCCCTTACAATCCTTACAGGAGGGGATTGAAGTGAAGCGGTCACCGGCCGTTATGCCGATTTAAGCCCATACCCTTTTTTTAACCTAAGCTCATGGATCTCTTGAAGCCCTCATCTTGCGAGATTTCCGAGGATGTCGAACTGCATCTCCCTCGGTTCGCTTAGGACCTCTATCCTCGACGAGAGCTCCCTATCCGTCTTCACGGTCTCAAGGAGGCTCACGGATATCCAGAACCTCTCAAGCTCCAGGGTGTTCCTTATCCTCACGACCCTTGCATCCCTTGTGTCGGCCAGCCAGCATGTCCTGAGGGCCATGGCTATAGCCTCCCTGTCGCTCGGCAGGTGGATAGGTATTCTCGCTGTCTCCGGCGACCCGGCCGTCAGGGAGTTCACAAAGGTCTCGTGGTAGTCGATCTTGGAGAAGGCCCTTTGGGTCGTGAAGTCCGCTAGACCTATCCCTATAGCGTTTCCATGGGTCTCCTCCGACAGGTCTAGGACCACTATCCTCCTTATCCTCGGAGCCCTCGGCTCAGCCTCCCCGGGCAGCCAGAACCTCCCTACGACATTCGTGTCCATGCCCGTTCCGCTTATGTTCTTCCCGATCTCGTCGACTATGAGGACGTCGATCTCCTTGAAGGGGAGCCTGGCCATGAGCTCCTTAGCCTTAACGAGGAGCCTCTCCTCCTCCGCCTCTATCTCATGGGGCTCCAGGGCCTTGACTATGGCTATCTCGTGGCGGGCGTTCTCCACAATGGCCAATCCCAGAACCACTGGGGCCCTCCCCATTATCATCCTAGCAGCCTCCGGTATGAGCCTGTGATACCCCTCAGGCCCACGCCCGTGGATGGTCTCAGCCCCCTTCTGCTTCCCCAACCCTATGGCCATCATCTTCATCAGCCCGCTCTCTATCCTCCCCTTGAAGTCTGTGTGGGGCTTAACCCTCCCAACCACTATTATCCCATCGGCCCTGAGGGCCATCCTATCGACATAGACTGGGGTCCCATCATCCAGTCTGCCGACCATATCGACCTCCATAGAGGCCATTATGGGGGCCCCCACAGCCTCGGGGGTGATCCCCAGGCTTCTAAGAACCCTCAACTGCCCCTCCGGGGTTGCCCCCCCATGGCTCCCCATCGCTGGGATGAGGAAGGGCTCTCCTCCAGCCCCTCTCACCTCCTCAACCACCGTGGCGAGGATCTCAGGGTAGTGGGCTATCCCCCTGCTCCCCGCGGTGATGGCTATCCTAGAACCCGGCCTTATCTTGTCCTGGATCCCCTTACTCCTCAGCTCCCTCCTAATGGCTGAGGTGTAATCCTCTAACCTCGGGGCCTCTATCCTCTGCCGGACCTCAACCATCCTCGGAAGAATCATCAAGGGACTCATCATCGGAAGTTCTAGATAAAATAATGGGAGGAGCTTGAATTGAAGGTTGAATGATCTTCTATAAAGGGAAACTCCAGATCTTGCTCACGTATCGTCCCTCCCTCTTTCAAGTAACTCTAATCAAAAGCCAGATCCTCAATAGGGATGCTCGACTATTCTGCTAAGGATCTCGAGTTCATCCCTCTTCAATCTCCTTCTAAGCCAGGGTATTTTATCATATACCCATTCGTAATATGCTCTGTCTCTATTCTCAAATCTATATATGTAATCTCTGATATACTCTATATGGCATTTGACAAGCCTCTCCAGCTCCTGCCCCCCCACATATCCCGTGGCCATTTTCCTCTTTAGGATTGCCAGGGGGGTGAAGTGGAAGGATCCCTCAGCATAGTGGATCCTAACCTCCACCCCCCACCTGGCCAGATGCGGCTTCAGAGCCCTCCCCCCCATGTCTGCGAGGCATATGGAGTCACCTAGGGCGGAGATTTCCCCTATGACTCGCGCCTCCTCCTTGATGAGATCCCCCTCCAGCACTATGGAACGGTATAGGGCGTCCCTCCACTCATCCACCTCTACAACCTGCCTCAGGGCGGTCCTAAGGGTAAGCAGGGCCAGCCTCAACGCCTCCTCCATCCTGGCGATTTGCCCCCCTCTGCTTCCATAGCAGCGGATGGCCAGCCCCT
>JAGTQJ010000081.1:3299-7058 GCA_018396515.1 Candidatus Bathyarchaeota archaeon
ATGGCCATCATAAGAGGCTTAAAGGTGTACTCCCAAGAGCCTCGGGTCTCGGGCATAAGCCGCTCCTCGAGGATCCCATCCAGGAGCTCATCGTAGGAGATCTCCCCGGCCGCGAACTTATTGACCATCCCCTCCAACTCTACCGGGAGGTCGAGGAGGAGGTAGGAGAACTTACGGGCCTCATCTCTAAGGAGGGATATCACCTTCAGCGTCGACAACCTAAGGTCAGGATATAGGATGAGGAGAAGTCTCCTCAAGCCTAGTCTCCATAAGCGGAACAGGACCCGATAAAGCTTTCAACCCTCTGAGAAACCCTCCTAGGCTGCTTCAGCTTGTATGCCCTTCATTATGGGATCCTCACTCTCTCACGTATTAAATACCGGGGGCTTATGGGTTACTGGATCGTATATCCTCCATCTGCGACTATGCATTGGCCTGTGATGAAGCTTGAGTCTTCTGAGGCGAGGAAGACCGCCAGGTTCGCTATATCTATCGGCTTGCCCCACCTTCCGAGGGGGATTGCCCTCCTCATCTGCTCGTACATCTCCCCTACGGCCTGGGTTCCAGGGGTCTCGATAGGGCCAGGAGCAATCGCATTTACATTTATCCCGTGGGGGGCCAGCTCTAAGGCCAAGGCCCTAGTGAGGCCGACGATCCCTGCCTTACTTGCACAATAATGAGCTAGCTGGTGGAATCCCACGACGCTACCAGCTATGGAAGAAATGTTTATTATTTTTCCATATTTTTGTTTTATCATCGAATGTGAAACTGCTTTTATACAGTTGAAGTTTCCCTTCAAATTTACATTTAAAACTTTATCCCAATCTGCCTCCCCCATTTCAGTGAAGGGGGCAAATGGATAAATTCCCGCATTATTAACTAGTATATCAATTCTCCCAAATCTTTCCAATGTTTTGTTGACCATATTTTCTACATCGTTTGTTTTCGACACGTCGCATTTAATCGCTAAAGACTCTGAGCCGAGGGCCTCAACCTCCCTTGCAACCTCAAACACCTTCTCCGTGATATCCGAGACCACTACCTTCGCCCCCTCCCTGGCAAAGGCCAACGCTATCTCCCTACCGATCCCCTGACCAGAACCTGTAACTATACTCACCTTATCCTTAAGCCTCACAATTACGACCACCTTCCCACGCTTTATAAAATTTTTGAGAAAGATCTGGGACTGAAGCCATATGCTATAAAAAGGTAAATCATAAATATAAGATATTGAAATTGAGATGATGATGGGCATTTCCGAAATGCACTGAGAATATTTAAGGGGTTCTATTTAATGGAATATTATTCAACAAAGTCGTGCAGAGACCTGAGGAATCGCGGGTTTCATTATGTTTTAGAAAAAATTATATAGGCTTGATAGATATATCTAGCAGAGTGGTCTTGCAATGTTTAGTGATGAGTTAATAGAAAAAATAAGAGGGGCGTTTTTAAGGGTAGATAGAGATGCTGATGGTCGGAAGAGGATATTCTTCGATAATGGTACGGGAACTCTGGTATTGAGGAGGGCGGCTGACGCTGAAGCTAAAGCACGCGTCGATTGGAGCGCCAATGTAGGAGCTATTTTCTCTGAGTCTAAGAAGGCTGAGGAGGTGATTTCAGAGGGTAGAGAGGCTGTGGCGGACCTATTGAACGCCCCCTCGCCAGGCACGATTGTCTCAGGGGAGTCGGCGACAAGCCTCCTATTCGGTCTCAGCTATGCCATCGGTAAAAGTCTTGATGGAAGCGAGAATATTGTCACAACAGAATATGAACATTATGCGAACATCAGCCCATGGCTAGAGTTAAAGAGGAGGGGGCTGGTTCGCGAGGTTCGGTTTGCACGCTTGATTAAGGATGAAGGGGTGCTGGACCTCGACCATCTAAAGACCTTGGTCGACAAGAAGACCGGGATTATCGCGGTTACAGCCGCGTCCAACGTGCTGGGCACGAAAAGCCCCTTGAAGGAGATAGGAAAGATCGCTCGAGACATAAACGCCTACTTCATAGTTGACGCCGTGCATCACATACCCCACGGCCCCATAGATGTAAGAGATATCGATTGCGATTTCCTTGTCTTTTCAGGCTATAAATTCTTCACCTCCCATGGGAGCTTCTTATATGGCAAAGAGGAGCACCTGGAAACCCTGAGGCCATATAAGGTTGAACCCGCTCCAGATTATCCTCCATATAAATTTGAATTAGGAACAAGGGATCAATCAAAATTCGCAGCAATTAAGGCCGTCGTAGAATATTTGATATGGATATCTGAACAATTAGTAGGCCCTTATGAAGATCTTCTTGCCAAGTATTCAGGACGTGTACGCTCTCTTATGTCGGCGATGAGTGCGATAGAAAAATATGAAAAAGAGTTATCGAAAGCTATGCTTACAGGTTACAAAGATGCACCGGGATTGATGGAAATTCCAAATTTAAAGGTTTATGGAATAAAAGATATAAATCGATTAGATGAAAGAGACCCTACATTTGCTTTTAAAGTTGAGAACATACCCGATGAGGAAGTTGTCGAGAAGTTCTGGGTTAAACATGGTATAGCTTTAAGATCGGAGAACTATTATTCAAAAGTTCCTGAGGTATACGGTGTTCCTTCAATGATAAGAGCAACCCTTGTACATTTCAACACATTAAATGAGGTCTACACCTTCCTGAAAGCTTTAAATGAAATAGTAAAGTTTAATTAAACATGGACGTTCAGCATCTCATTCTTCTCTTGAAAGACGATTAAAAACTCCAGAGATTGAGATATGGCTAGAGGGGGTATAGTGGAGGCTTCCTGGAGGAAGATGACCCTGACATCCAGGCTTGAGATCGTTAGCAGGTTCAAAACATTTCTGTCTCCTAAATCCGCTCAAAGGGGTCAGGAGAGCACAGGGGGGCTTAATTCAAAAAATTATAAAATTATAATTAAGATACCTTTTCAATCTTCAGACTTTTATATTCATTTTCGCATGGGGGGCCATTTGATATGTGTATTGTTCTTTCATTTAAGTCCATTATCATTGATGTCAGCGTTTTAAGTTGAAGATCTTGATGGAATCTTGGGTCTTCATGCCGGCATATGGAGTTTGGCCAGTTGAAGTGGTCTCTGAGGGTATCCTTCAATGTCTCGATGTCGATCTTTCCCATCCTACCTGAAATGAGCCTCCTAGCCCTCTCAGCCCTGATCAGGGTATCAGGACATATGCTGATCACCCTGTCTATGATTCCTCGCCCCCTTCGGTCCAGGAAGTGGTTTGAGTGGGTCAATATGCCCCTCTCCGGGTAGATGAACCCGACATCCTCGGGGGTGGCCTCGAGGTCGATGATCTCCCCCTCCCTATGTGCTATGAGGAAGTTGGCTGAGACCGCTCGTTCGGCTGAGACAACGGCACCTATGGCGTCGCCCAGGCTCCTCGAGTTCAGGATACCACGGCATACGACCAGGATGGGCGTTTTAGGAGCGAACCTGTCTCTATCAGAGATGAGGGCGTTGATGCATAGGCCTATGCCCTCGGAGTTCAAGCCCATCTTCGCAACAGTTCCAGCCTCGACGTGTGTAACTATATTCGGCCCCTCCTCCTGCACTATATCAAGAATTACGCAGCCTCTGGATAACATTGGTTTATAGTCCCAGTTCTGCCCGATCAATGTATGACCATTTGAGGTAGCCTCAGGGGCTGTGGCGACGCCATAGGTGCCGTTGTCTCAGCCGAACGATCGGTCTCAGCCAACTTCCTCATAGCACATAGGGAGGGAGAGATC
>JAGTQJ010000083.1:0-5239 GCA_018396515.1 Candidatus Bathyarchaeota archaeon
GCTCACTTCCAATGTAGAGATGAAAGATAAATTAAGAACCTCCTAGTTATATGATCCTCGCATTAACTTAGCATAACTTAGCTCTTAACCAGATCAAACCCCCGTTAACTGGGAGAATCAATAATGCCGGTGAAGGTGAAATAATGCTCGTTGAGCCTTAGGGTTTAGATGTTTATAAGGAGCATCGATAAACGCTTATGATATATGAACAGCATGGCTACAAGATTACTAGATGTACGTAAAGAGGTTATAACACTCCTTCAAGACTTGATAAGGATAGATACAACCAACCCGCCTGGGAATGAGGCAGAGGCCGCTAAATATCTGGCCGGAATCTTAGAAAGGGAAGGCTTCGATTGTATGGTTCTTGAATCTGCGCCTGGCAGGGGAAACCTGATAACACGTTTAAAGGGATCTGGAGGGGGGCCGAGCCTACTTTTGTTGTCTCACCTTGATGTCGTGGCC
Organism: Candidatus Bathyarchaeota archaeon; assembly: GCA_018396515.1. Taxonomy (GTDB): domain Archaea; phylum Thermoproteota; class Bathyarchaeia; order TCS64; family TCS64; genus JAGTRB01. The sequence goes on from JAGTQJ010000083.1 coordinate 466, forward strand.
GCTAACCCTGAGGAGTGGAGTGTAGACCCCTTCTCTGGCGTTGTCAGAGAGGGATATGTCTGGGGTAGAGGAGCCCTCGATATGAAGTCTATGGTGGCCCAGGAGGTGATGGTGATGAGACTCTTGAAGAGGGGTGGTCTAAGGTTAAAGGGAGATGTAATCCTTGCAGCGACGGCCGACGAGGAGATGGGTGGAGGGGCTGGGGTGAGATGGCTTTTAGAGAAACATCCAGATAGCATCAAGGCCGACTACGTGATAAACGAGGGGGGAGGATACTCCATCCCGATAAGAGGGCGACATATATTCACCGTTCAGGTAGCCGAGAAGGGTGTCAACTGGATTAGGATCAGGGCTGGAGGAAGGCCAGGCCATGGCTCAGTGCCAGGAGCCGCGGATAATGCAGTCCTACGCATGGCTGAGGCGATAAATAGGATTGGAGGGCACAGGTCGAGGATAAAAGCCACCCCGACTGTGAGGAGGTTCATAAATGAGGTGGCGTCAAAAGGGGGGCTGCATCAGCGGATTCTGACGGGCCTCCTCTTCAACCCCGTACTGGCCGACCATATCCTGGACCTGATGAAGAGGAGGGATCCCGGCATAGCGGAGGGCCTCAGGGCGATGCTGAGAACCACGATAGCCCCTACGATCATAAGGGGAGGGGTGAAGGAGAACATCATACCATCAGAGTGCGAGGCTATCCTCGACTGTAGGACCATACCAGGCCAATCAAGCGAAGACCTCATTAGAGAGATCAAGGGCATACTCGGCGATATAGACAAGCTTGAGATCGAGCCAATTCAGTTGGATGAGCCCTCAGAATCCCCCATCGATACCCCGCTATTCAATAAAATCGAGGAGACCTTAAAGGAGCTCGTGCCGAACAGCTCCGTCGTCCCCTTCATGTCTACTGGGGGCACCGACTCTCGGCACCTGAGGAGAAGAGGCTCGATATGCTATGGCTTCCATCCATTGAAGGCTGATATGCCTCTGGAGAAGATTCAAAGAATGGCCCACGGGGTGGATGAGAGGATCTCCATAGAGAACCTAGTCTTCGGAACCGAGGCCCTCTACCGCCTAGTGGTAGCCTTCACAGGTGAATAGGCCCTCCACATAGATATGTGCCTTATATATGTGGATATCCACCGAGGGCTTGAATCATATTCAAATAAGGCGCCTACGGATCAATGCATGAATCTCCTTAGTAGTTGACCGAGACATTTGGTGGTTGATCCTTGTCTGTGGGGAGGATGGTGGAGAAGGCAGTCAGACTCGTTGAGGGTGGGAGGATAGAGCGTCTAGGTGAAGGTAGGTATAATGTCATAGGGGACCACGGAACCTACATAGTGGTGGTCTCTCCAGAGGGTAGCGTGAGCTGCACATGCCCAGGCTTCCAATCGAAGGGGATGTGCTCCCACTCAGCAGCGGTAATAATGTTAAATACCCCCACACTATATAAAGCCATGAAGCCGAGAGGAAGGAGAACTTAGCTGGAAGGATAACTTAATTTCATACAAAGACATACATATTATAATATTGTCGATTGAATCTTCATGAATGAGACTATCTCATTGTTACCTCCTGATCCCAACCCCCTCCAGAGAACGGTGTGAATTTATTATCCTACTAGACCTATTAGTGGTTGAGAACATGAGTGATCTAAGAAGAGAGGAGGCTAGCCTCCTCTTCGAGATCATTAGAAGGGTGTATGGGGATAGGCTCAGCCCTGAGGAGCTTGAGGAGGTGAGGAGGGATGTGGAGAGGATAGTGGAGATGTCCATGGAGCTCAGATCGGTTAAGCTGAGGAACTGGGATGAGCCCTCCTTCACCTTCAGGCCCTATAGAGGTGGTGAGGAGAGAGATGCCCCGTAGCCTGGTATACGCCACGATAAGGGAGCTCTCCCTCCTCATTAGGGATGGCAGGGTCACCCCTGTGGAGCTGGCCGAATTATTCCTAGAGCGACTAGAAGAGTTAGGGCCAAAGTATAATGCCGTGGTCACGGTCACCCGTATTAGGGCCCTAGAGGAGGCGAGGAGGGCTGAGAGGGAGATCGAGGCTGGAGAATATAGAGGCCCCCTCCACGGGATCCCATACGGGGTTAAAGACCTCCTAGCAACCACTGGGATACCCACCACCTGGGGTGCCTCCCCTTTTAGAGATCAGCTCTTCGACTACGATGCAGCCGTTGTCGAGAGGTTGAGGGATGCAGGGGCGGTCCTAGCGGCCAAGCTGGCCATGATCGAGCTTGCCGGGGGGATGGGCTACCGCCAGCCAAACGCCTCCTTCACAGGCCCCCCGCGTAACCCCTGGAATCCAGACTACTGGGCCGGGGGCTCCTCGAGTGGATCGGCAGCAGCCGTATGCGCTGGCCTCACCCCCTTCTCCATAGGTTCCGAGACCTGGGGATCCATCCTTAGCCCAGCCAACAACTGCGGGGTCTCAGGGCTCAGGCCCACCTATGGAAGGGTGAGCAGATATGGCGCCATGACTTTGAGCTGGACCCTGGACAAGCTTGGCCCCTTCTGCCTCACAGCCGATGACTGCGGGATAGTCCTAGAGGCCATATCGGGATTCGACCCCAGAGACCCATCCACGGTAGAGAAACCCTTCAAGTACGACGATAAAACTCCTAGGAGGAGGTTCAAGTTAGCCTACATAGGGGGTGTCACTGAGGGAGTAGACGAGGATGTCTTGGCCAACTTCGAGAGGAGCCTGAGGGAACTTAAGAAGGTGGCCTCTATCGAGGAGATAACGCTCCCAGAACTTCCCTACGAGGCCGTCACCAGGACCATACTATACGCGGAGTCGGCGAGTGCCTTCGAGGAGTTCATAGAGAGTGGGAGGGCCTCAGAGCTCACAGCGCCTGAGGATAGATATGGGGCCTACGCCCGGATGACTCTGCTGGCTAGGGATTATTTAAGGGCCATGCGGATAAGGATGATCATCTCCAGGGCTGTTGATGAGGCCATGGCCCCCTACGACGCCCTTATAGCCCCCTCTAGGCCTGCCCCGGCCACTCCCATCGATAGGGAGTTTAGGGGCGTCGTCTCCGGGGCCGTGAGGGATCTTATGGGCGCCATAGGTAACTGTGCAGGCCTCCCCGCGATCTCCGTGCCCAACGGATTCACAGATGAGGGGCTGCCAACCGGGATCCAGTTCATGGGAAGAGCATACGAGGAGAACAAAATCCTAGCGGTAGCCCGCGCCTACCAATCATTAACCGACTGGCATAAACACCACCCACCAGGCCTCGATCCCAACGATTAAGATAAAACCAGAACCCCCTTGAGGATAGAGTTCTCAGCGCGATATGTATGGATTGCCCTTCACGAAGAACCTAAGCTCCTTCTCCAGGTCCCTCCTAACTCCAATCCTATGGGAGGTTTCAACCTCCATCCTCAGATTGTTGTCTAGTATGAAGATCTCGCTATCCTCCCCAGTCAGATACGCCCCATTAAGCCTCTTATCAATAGCTAGAGCTTCCGATAGCCTTCCGGGGCCGCTTGTCAAATCTCGGATGTTCTTCACAGGCCTGTTCTTCATCATCACATCCACTCCATATAGGGGCTCTATGGCCCTCACCAGGACGGCCCCTACCTCTCCGGGCTCGTGGGCTACAACATTGAACATCCAGTACCTGTGAACATTGTAGATGAAGGCCCTCCCAGGCTCCATCCACATCATCCTGTTAAAACTCTTCAAACCCCTAAAGGCCCTAGAGGCGGGGTCTTCGGCCCCATAATAGGCCTCCACCTCGACTATTAACCCGCCGAGGAGATTCTCATCGAGCCTCCTAACCAGCTGTTTTCCTAGAAGCCCCAGCGCGACTAGTGAGGGGTCTCTACAATAAAACCTGCCATCAAGGATCCTTCCAGAAGCTGGCCCCTTCACGGTGGACATGGCCGTGAAGATAAGCTAAAAACGGAGGGTTAATACATTTATCCCTTATAAGGCTTACACAGTTAATGCCTAAGGGTTGTCTGGACAGGCCCTCTCTTCAGCCGTGGAAGAGGAAGTCTGAAGTGAGCCAGCGAGTCTAAATTCACCTCAAACTCGCTGAGGAAGCTCGGCAGCTCGAGGATGTGGATAAGGGGAACATTCTCATAGATCTTGGTGGTTGGAGGGGTGAGGGTTATTATGGCTGGGATGATCACGGCTCGACTCCAGCCTATGAGGCCAAGCCCCCTCACGAGCTTATCAAGGCTTTCCCCAAGGCTCCTCACCTTCTCTACATGTGCCTCCACAGCCCTCCTCTCCGCGGAGCCATTTAATCCCCTGGACCACCTTTTACACTCCCCACATATTATGTGGGGGCTGCGGCATGCCACTATGTCAACCTCCATTCTCCTCCCTTGAGCTTTGAATCTGAACCTGCGTCGAGTAGAGAAGCCGTTCTCCTCAAAGATGTGGGCTGAGATATCCTCGAACTCCTGCCAGCCTAAGGCCCTGCTCACCCTCTCCACCCCTGCACCAGCATTCACGGCCTCAACAGCTATCCTCAGCCTCTGGCCATGAGTAGCCTTTAAAAAGCCATCATCATCCTCCACGATCAACCCCTCAGCGGAGAGACGCTCTATAACCCTGCTTAACACCTCCCTAGTCGATCGGCAGGCCTCCATTATTCTGTCTCTGGAGGATGGCTGACCTCTTGTAGCCTTAAGTATGGCTAATAGAACTTCTCTTTCCGCTGGAGAGGTTTTGAACATCAAATATTCTCATACCCTTCCGATTTAAATCCTAGATCTAGGCGATGGGGTTGTGAGAGGCTATGATCCG
>JAGTQJ010000083.1:5252-7004 GCA_018396515.1 Candidatus Bathyarchaeota archaeon
CAACCCTTCCCCAAACATTCCCTGATGTACCCACCCCCCTCAGTCTTCAAGGTCGAGGAGGATGCCATAACCCTCAAGGAGTTCTTATCTAGACTCGGAAGGGAATACCTATACGCCTTTGAGAGGAGAGGCCTCGGTGTTCTTGTCAACGGTAAGCGCCTACACCCCTCAGCCAAGCTAAGGTTTGGAGATGAGATAGTCATATTTCCAGTGATATCGGGCGGTTGAAGCGGCATAATCCCTAATTTTATGGCTCCAGGGTTAGAGGACCATAAAACCAGAAGAGGAAAAGGTTCCACATCACTCCTCCTAACCTGATGATCCCATGCAAAAGTGGGTAGGCTAAGAGGCCTCTCAAGGATGATAGGCTGGAGGTTCTGAGGGATAAATAGGGAATAAGGACACCTAAGATCATAAACAATAGATCTAGGGGAAGCCAAAGCCCCACCGACATGAGGAGAACTACCCTTTCATTCGTCTCAAAGAATCCAGAGCTGCTCAGGATAAGAGCCGTCGAGATATGATCGCCAAGAACCCCTACAATAAGTAATAAATACGACCCGACCTCAAACCATCGCCAAAGGCCTACAGATTCCAACTCCTAAACATATATCAATGAACTGTCTTTTAAATCTATAATATACATTATTCTGGAAAAGTTTTTCGGAGCTATAAATCTGAGAACAGAGATATCTCAATATAGGTTCCATTAGGGTTTAGAGATGATTAAGCCTCCATGTGTGGAATAGCTAGCGAGAAGTTTCTTATTAATGTCTCCTGAGCGGATCATGGAGTCCCTTCCATTAGCTTCTTGGGCCTAGGCCTATAAGTCAGGCTTGATAGGCAGAGGCCGCATGCCTTCCCCCTAATAGCCCTAGCGTTGAGCCACTCTAATGCCTCGTTAAGGCTCGGAGCATAGTATATGCCTTCTTCCTTATCTGGGTTCATTGACCCCACTAGAGGGCAGTTTACCTTGTGAAGGAGAGCTCCTGCTCTGGATATTCTGAGGATGTAGCCCCTCCTCCCACGCAGTTTAGCCATCTCAGCCCTGTCCAAGCGGCGGACATTCATCTAGGATTATTGAATAGGGGGTAGATTATTCAACCTTTCCCCCTTCCTCAACATCCCTTACAAAAATCCTATATGAGAACCTCCCAAGAGGGAGGCTGCTTTTTAGATATCTCAATACAGCCTCCCCGTTGAAGGGCTTACACGAGTAAATGTCTATTGAGATGAGGCTTTCGAGGTCGAATGTGTGGATGGCTATGTGAGACTTATCGATTATCACCACCCCAGTCCAACCAGGATTCTCAGGATTCCCCTCCACTATGTATGGCCCCGATAAAACCTTCATCCCTATCTCTGATGGGAGCTCACTGAGAACCTTATGTATTTCTCTTCCACTAACTCTAACCCTTATGACCCCGTCTACTATGAGGTGCATCCCGATCATGTAGATCCTCTTGGGAGATCGGGATGAGGGATAAAAACGATTCCATCTCTACCAGGGAAAGGGTTTTCCATATCAACTCCTTTCTCAAAGTTGTGGGATCATCCTCCAGGAGTATAGATGTCATAAAACTGGTTCAGGAGGCAATGGGTGGCCTTGGGCTCGAACCCAGCCTCATCCCCCCGGGCAGAATTGACGAGCTTAGGGGAGGGATCTCATCCTTCGAGCTTAAAGCTATGGGAGGCGTAGACGCCGCGGTCGTTCTAACTAGATGGGACTACGGATCCTATAGAAGTGAGGGG
>JAGTQJ010000086.1 GCA_018396515.1 Candidatus Bathyarchaeota archaeon
GGGGATCACGGAATCTCCATGAAGGTATTGGCTAAGGCCTCAAGGCTGGTGGGGGTTGACCAGCTCCACATCGGGACGGTGGTGGGGAAGATGTCTGAGTCTGAGGAGGAGGTGTTGGAGAACCTCGAGGCCATTAGAGGCCCCATGTACGGCCTGAGGCCGGTTCTGCCCGTAGCCTCAGGAGGCCTCCATCCAGCCCTCGTCTCGAAGCTCCTGAAGGTCTTCGGGGTGGATCTAGTCATCCAGGCGGGGGGAGGGATCCATGGACACCCCCTGGGAACCCTTTCAGGGGCTAGGGCCATGAGGCAGGCGGTTGAGGCCACGTTGGAGGGCTACAGCCTGGAGGAGTATGCCAGAGGGCACGAGGAGTTGGCCACTGCCCTGAAGACCTGGCTAGAACCCGAGGCTGGAGGAGCTCGAGATCCAACCAATTAGGGGAGTTTCCCGTCAACCTCGCTCCATTCTCACAATTTAAAAATTCAATATATTTTTACGTTTAATGGAAGATTAAGATCTGGGTATGGCTGCGCTCTTTCAGGCTCACAGGGTCCACTACCCATTCTCAGCCATCGTCGACCAGGAGCGCCTCAAGCTCTCCCTCCTCCTTAACGCCATCAACCCAAGGATAGGCGGGGTTCTGATCAGGGGGGCTAAGGGCACTGGGAAGAGCACGACCGTGAGGGCCCTCGTCGACCTCCTCCCAGAGGTGGAGGTTGTAGCCGACTGCACATTCCGCTGCAACCCCCGAGACCCCACAAACATGTGCGATGTCTGCAGGTCTAGGGTGGAGAGGGGTGAGAGCCTACCAAGGGCCCTGATGAAGATGAGGGTCGTCGAGCTCCCAATAGGCTCGACAGAGGATAGGGTTGTGGGCACTTTGAACATCGAGAAGGCCATCAGGGAGGGTGTGAGAGCCCTCGAACCCGGGATCCTAGCAGAGGCTAACCAGAACATCCTTTACGTAGATGAGATAAATCTCCTGCCCGACCACATAGCGGATATAATCCTGGACGCGGCCGCATCGGGCTGGAACGTGGTGGAGAGGGAGGGCATCAGCGTACAGCACCCATCAAGGTTCATACTGATAGGGACCATGAACCCAGAGGAGGGGGGGCGGAGACCCCAGCTCCTAGACAGGATGGCCCTCCACACCGAGATCTCCACCATACATGATCCCAGCCTGAGGAAGGAGGTAATGAGGTACAACATAGAGTTCGAGGAGGATCCCATTGGCTTCATGGAGAGGTTCAAGGGGGAGCAGGAGGAGCTGAGGAGGAGGATACTTGCGGCTAGGGAACTCGTCCCGAAGGTATTCGTCCCAGAGAGCCTGTACGAGGTCGTCGCGAGGATGTGCATCTCATTGAGGGTGGACGGACACCGGCCCGACATAATCATCGTGAAGGCGGCGCGTACACTGGCCGCCTTCCATGGTAGGAGCAGGGTCGAGCCTCAGGACATCTTGGAGTGCGCCTATCTGGCCCTGAGCCACAGGACCAGGAACCTCGGGATGGATCCCCCCGCCACGGATATCCAGATCAGGGAGGAGTTCAAAAAGGCCCTGTCCATCGTGGAGGGAAACCCGAGGTGATGGACCGTTAATGGAGAGGATCGTATACCCATTCACGGCCATAGTAGGCCAGGAGAGGGCTAAGACGGCCCTCATCCTGAACGCCGTAGATCCCAGGCTTGGCGGGGTCCTCATCTCAGGCCCGAAGGGGTCAGGGAAGTCCACAATAGTCAGATCCCTCGAGGGAATCCTCCCCATGGTCGAGAGCGTTGAGGGGTGCGAGTTCAACTGCAACCCAAACGACCTAACCCATCTCTGCCCAGCCTGCAGGGAGAGGTTGAGGGAGGGCAGGCTGGAGGTAGCCCTACGCCCTATGAGGATAGTTGAGCTTCCATTAGGGGCGACTGAGGAGGGCCTACTGGGAACCATAGACGCAGAGGAGGTTCTCAGGACAGGTGTGAAAAGAATAAGCCCAGGGCTTCTTGGGAGAGCTAACCAGAACATCCTGTACGTCGAGGACTTGAACCTCCTCTCAGACCACCTCGTAGACTGCATCCTAGACCCAGCAGCCTCAGGATGGGTCTCGGTCGAGAGGGAGGGGATAAGCCTCCAGCACCCATCCAGGTTCATACTAGTAGCCTCCATGAACCCTGAGGAGGGGGGGCTAAGACCCCAGATCCTAGACAGGTTCGCCCTCAAGGTGGACATCGAACCCATAACGGACCCTAAGTTGAGGGCTGAGATAATAAGGAGAAACCTGGCCTTCGAGGAGGATCCCCGATCCTTCTACGAGATATATGAAGAGGAGCAGGATCAGCTCAGTAGGAGGATAAAAGAGGCCAGGGAGAGGCTGGAGAAGGTCATAATCCCGGAGGATGTGATGAGGGGTATAGGCGAGGCCTGCTCCCGCCTCGATATCGAGGGAGTTAGATCCGATATTGCCATTCTGAAGGCTGCGAGGGCATTGGCGGCATATGAGGGAAGGGAGAAGGTGGAACCAGAGGACGCCTTAAAGGTCCTCGACCTAGCCCTAAGCCACAGGTTGAGGGGGCCCGGAGGCAAGCCCCTCGAGAGGGCTAACGTGATCAAGGAGTTGAGAAGCATCCTCCTAAAAGAGGCCTACGAAGGGGGGAAAGACCTTATCGAACTCGCCCCGCCTCCCCCTGGGATGGAACCCCAAAGGGTGATCCCGAAGATCGATAGGAGGAGGAGAAGGAGGCCCTCCGGGGTCTTGGGCAATATAATCAACATACTTGCAATAGCATCACTCCTGATCTCACTGAGCCTCGTCTTCAGCCTCATGACAGGCCTATTTGAGGTGATGCTCTTCAACAAGCCCATCTCGGCCCTCGTGGGAGCCCTCACTCTAAATAGGGTCCTCATCCACCTGGCCCTTATAACCCCCATCTTCCTTCTCCTCTTCCTGCTCTCCAGGAGGGTTAGGAGGCCGATAATCTACATATACACCTACCTCGGCTCCGGGCTGAGGAGGCAGCTAGTCCAGAGGCAGGAGCCAAAGCTCGAGGAGGAAGAGGAGGAGAGAGAGGAGGTCATCGAGAGGATGGGCCTGATCAACATACCTCTTTACGCCTCCCTCAGGCGCCTATACAAGCTGGCCGTCGAGAAGGGAATTAAACTCCTCCAAGTCGGAGGAAAGAAGAGGAGGAGCTATAAGCTGACCTATGAGAGGAGGGCCGATAGGAGGCTGAGGACGACGGTTGGAAAGCGCTCAAAGACCAAGGCTAGGTCGGAGAGGGGGAGATATATCTCGTATGAGCTCCCCAAGGGGAGGCCCTGGGATCTCGCATTGGCTCCGACCATAAGGGCTGCAGCCCCCTATCAGAGGTCCAGGGATAGGAGGGGTCTCGCCCTGAAGGTTGAATTGGACGACATAAGGGTGAAGGTCAGGGAGATGAGGGCACCCATAACGATGGTCCTCCTCCTCGACATGAGCGAGTCCATGATATCCTCCCTAGAAAACGTCAGGAATGCGATACTGAGCATGAGGGATACCATCCTCAAGAGGAGGGATAGCGTAGGCCTGGTGATATTCAAGGGGGAGGGGGCGACAACCCTGCAGCCCCCAACCCGGAACCTGGGCCTTGTGGTGAGGAGGCTCATGGAGGTGGGGGCGAGCGATCTCACCCCCCTAGCCTCGGGTATGTTCGAGGCCTGGAGGGTTCTGAGAAACGAGAAGGTCAAGAACAGGGATATAATCCCCTTCCTCGTGATAATCTCGGATGGGATAGCCAACATACCCTTGGAGTCCCCCCTCTCACCCTACACCCGCAGATACTACCTGAACACGGCCCAGGCTGATGTAATAGACGTGGCCTATCTCCTGAGGAGATCAGGCATAAGGACCATGGTGATAAATCCCTCTCATAACATCGAGGAGGAGATGCTCAAGAGGCACAGGAGTGTAGAGGAGGCTACGGGAAAGAGGTTCCTTGAGCCGACAGAGCTCCTGATGGAGATCCCCAAGATAACCGGGGGCTACTACTATGGAATTGGAGAGGAAGGGGAGCTGGAGGAGGTCTTCCTCACCGAGGCCCTAGGCCTTGTCAGCCGATAAGCCCATGGGGTTGAACGCTGGCCTGGTGCCCTCGACATTGAGGGAGAAGATAAACACATCCATTAGAGGAGGCATAAGTGGAATATCATCCGGGATCGATCTCCTTTAAAATAAAAGGGGGATTTTTCCTTAGATTTAAGAACTTTTTTCTAGTATCCTCTCTCATCCCTCTCTAGGAGCCTCTGCCATCTCTCGTGGACCCATCTCTCCATCTCGGCTATCTGTTCATCTGTCAGGTGTCTGAACCTCCCCTGCATCTGCAGGAACTCCTTCAGGGGCTTAAGGGTCTTCGGCTTTATGTTGAGCTTGAACTTGCCCTCCACGACCTCGTAGACAGGCCAGAAGCCAGTCTCCACAGCCAGCCTAGCCATGGTGACCATCTTCTCCGGAGAGTACCTCCAGCCTGTCGGGCATGTGTTCAGGACCTCGATGTAGCTGAGGCCCTTCCCCTCCTCCGTCGTCAATCTCTGGGCCAGCTTTATCTTCCTCTTATAGTCGGGTATGTTGTGGATGGACGCAGTCGCCACCAGGGGTATGTGGTGGGCCTCCATTATCTCAGGCATGCTCTTAGGCCATACGGTCTTACCCTGTATCACGCTCCCTATCGGGGTGGTTGTGGTCCAAGCCCACCTTGGCGTTGCCCCGCTCCTCTGGATCCCCGTGTTCATGTAGGCCTGGTTGTTCTGGCATATGTATATTATCCTCTCACCCCTCTCCGCGGCTCCGGATAGGGCTTGGAGCCCTATGTCGTAGGTCCCCCCATCCCCAGCTATGACAACCACGTTCGTGTTCTTATGGCCAGCAGCCTTCAGTCCCCTAGCCACCCCTGAGGCTGCCGCGGCCGCTGAGGGGAACTGGGTTGGGCCCCTGTCTATTAGCATTGCCCCGGACCAGGCCCCGCATGAGGCTGGGATTATTACGGCCGAGTTCCTCCCAAGGGTGTCAAGGGCGTGCCTGGATATGAGGACCATGGCGCACCCCTGGCATGCACCGGTCGGGGGGATGGTCACCCTCTCAACGGTCACAACATCGCTCATCCTTCCCACCTCCTAGAAGCCTGCCAGCCTGATCTCCACGGCGCCTATCTCATGGCCGAACCAGGTCTGCTTCTCCACCCTACCCGTCCTAGCTGCCTCCAGCACCTTCTGATATGCGAACTGGAGGTCCTGAACCCTTATGTCTGACCCTCCTAGGCCCAGGATGAAGTTTAACATCTTCGGCCTATCAGCTAGGTCGTATAGGGAGGCCTTGAGGTCGCCGTAGACCTCTCCATAGTTGCATCCATGGGTTACATCCCTCTCGCAGACCCCGAGGGCCTTGAACCCATGCTTCTCCTGGAGCTCTATGAAGTCCTCCGCTGGGAATGGCCTGAAGCTCCTCAGCTTTATCAGGCCTACCCTCTCCCCCTTATCCCTAAGGATGTCGACCACATGCCTGGCTGTTCCGGTCATGGAGGCCATTGTGACGAGGGCCGCCTCAGCATCCTCGACCCTGTAGGTCTCGATCAGGCCGTTTCCATACCTCCTTCCGAAGATCTCCGCGTACTCCTCGTTCGCCTCCTTTATCACCTCCTTCGCGTTGGTCATGGCCTGTTCATGCTCCATCTCCTGAAGTGGAACCCCCGGTGTATCCCACTGGATGAACTCGCTCCTGCTTGGGTCTATGCGGACTGCATACGGCTTGAATGGTGGCAGGAACCTGTCCACATCCTCCTGGCTCGGCAGCCTAACAGTGGCCCCCGTGTGGGAGGTCACATAGCCGTCGTATAGGACCATTAAGGGCATTAGAACCCTGTGATCCTCAGCTATCCTGAAGGCCTGGAGGGTTGTGTCCAATGCCTCTTGAGGGCTCTCGACGAATAGCTGGATGAATCCCGTAGTGGCCTCGCACATGCTGTCTGTATAGTCGGCGAATAGGCTCGAGTAGCTTCTATTCGGGACCGCTATCACAAGAGGGATCCTATCCCTATGGACCATCTCCAGGTTCTCGTGGGCGTACATCAACCCAGGCCCACAGGTCGCTGTGAAGATCCTAACACCGCAGGCCCCCGCCCCCCTCATGGCCGCTAGGCAGCTGTGCTCTCCTTCGATCTCTATGAACTCTGCGTCCATCTCCCCATTCGCAATGTACTCGGAGATCTTCTCGGTGACTGGTGACTGGGGTGTTATGGGGTAGGCTGCTATAACCTTAACCCTCGCAAGCTTAACCGCGTATGCTATCGCATCGTTTCCTGTTAGAAAATCTATCTTCTCCTTAACCATTTACCTCTCCCTCTCCATCCTTATAGCCTGGACGGGGCACTCCTCGGCGCAGACCCCGCATCCCTTGCAGGTCAGGTAGTCTATGACGGCCGACCTCTCCCCTTTAGATATGACCCCTTCTGGGCAGTAGTCCACGCATAGCCAGCATCTCCTGCACTTCTCCTCGTCGACTATGGGCTTGAAAACCCTCCAAGACCACGCTGCCCTGCTCTCCTTGTACTTCTTTATGGCCTCATCGTCCAGAACCCTCCCCTTCAGGGTTCTCCACTCTATCTTCCCCGTCGACATATCAGGCCTCCCTAACCCTGGTCTCCTCATAGGCTATCCTCATGGCCTCTATATTCATCGCGTGGAGCCTTTCAGGGAGCACCTGCCTAATGGCCTCCTCGACGCTCGAGAGCTTGAGCATCCCCACAGTCTTGATGAAGGCGCCTAAGATGGCAGTGTTGGATATGGGCACTTTAAGCGTTTT
>JAGTQJ010000084.1 GCA_018396515.1 Candidatus Bathyarchaeota archaeon
TCGAGATAGCCCACCTAAAGGCATCAGGTAAGAAGAACTGGGGGAAGACGGCCGAGGCCCTAAGGATCATCGAGGAGGCCAGGGGTCGTGGGGTAGATGTAACCTTCGACCAGTACCCATACACGGCCTCAAGCACGGGCCTCACCGCCTACCTGCCCGACTGGGCCCATGAGGGTGGAACGGAGAAGCTCCTAGAGAGGCTCAGAGACCCAGAATCCAGGAGGAGGATAGCAGAAGAGGAGGGGAGGCTGGAGAGGGATTGGGACGCGGTGATGATCGCCTTCGCAAAGAAACACCCCCAGTATGAGGGGAAGACCATAATGGAGGTGGCGAAGATCGAGGGGAAGGAGCCCATCGAAGCCGTCTTCGACCTCCTCATCTCGGAGGAGGGGCAGGTAAACATAGTGGCCCATGGCCTCTCCGAGGAGGATGTGAGGAGGGTGATGAGAAGCCCATACATGATGGTGGGCTCCGACGGGAGGGCTGTCTCGCCGAGGGGAATCCTAGGACTTGGGAAGCCCCACCCCCGATACTATGGAACCTTCCCCCGCGTCCTAGGCCACTATGTCAGGGAGGGGGTCCTCACCCTCCAGGAGGCCGTTAGGAGGATGACATCATACCCAGCCCAGCGCCTAGGCCTAAGGGACAGGGGCCTGATGAGGGAGGGGATGAAGGCTGACATAACGATCTTCGACCCTGAAAGGGTGAGAGACGAGGCCAGCTTCACCGATCCCCACAGGCTAGCTTCAGGGATACCCTACGTCATAGTAAATGGCATCATAGTTGTTGAAGATTCCAAACATACAGAAGCCCTACCAGGAAGAAGTCTGAGAAAAGGAATTTCAAGTCCCAGGTAAAAAGTTTCTAGATATCAAAGGCCATTAAATTTTATTTTTAACTTTAATCTAGAAGATGTATTCCTTTATCACCAGTCTGATAGGGGAAGTGTGAATGACACGACTCACACCCTCCATCAAAGATAAACTAAAATACCTATTTCACTATAACATAATAAACATACAATAAACTTGAGAACTTTGGGGATCGGGTTGACAGGATCTGAGGGTATGAAACTCTCCCCTGCTCATACCTTCATAATCCTGGTGTTTATCGGTTTCTTTGCACGTCTCAGCTACAGCATGGCTAGAACACCTATTCTGCCCCTCTTTGCAGAGGCTTTGGGGGCGCCTCCAGCTGTAATCGGTCTGGTGGTGGGGATCTCCACGGTTACGGGGATCTTCTTCAAGGCGCCGGCGGGAACCCTTTCCGATCTCTATGGGAGGAGGGTCGCCCTCCTCGCCTCGACGATGATCTTCGGGCTCATGCCCTTCGCTTATCTACTGGTGTATGACTACAACCTCTTGATAGTCATCCGTTTCTTCCACGGCTTTGCCACAGCTATTTACGGCCCTGTAGCCATGGCCCTAATAATTGATATCTCAGGAGAGCGGAAGGGGCAGTGGACTGCGACCTTCTCATCCATCTCCGCAGTCGGGGGTCTCATCTCCGCCCCTCTAGGAGGCGGGCTTCTTTACCTAGCGGGTGGTTTAAATCCCCTGCCGAGCAGCTTCAGATTCATCTACCTAATCGTTGGGGGGTGGGAATGGTCTCCCTTCTCCTCGTTATCGCCAATTGGCGCTACCTACCTGGCAAGATCTCCCCTGAGCACCCTACTCCTTGGACCGTAATCGAGAAGTTCAGGAGGGACATGATGGCTGTATTTAAGGATATACAGGTTCTCCTCACGAGCTCTATGGAGGCGGTCCAGAATCTGACTGTTGGAGCCCTCGAGGCTTTCTTGCCTATCTATGTTATCTCTCTCGCGGGCCTATCCTCCTTCCATGCAGGGGTCATCTGGGGCATCCAGCTTGTCGCCCTCATTCTACTAAGGCCCCTCATGGGAAGGCTATCTGACACCAGAGGCCGGAAGCCTTTGATAACCGCTGGTATGCTGCTCTGCGCCTCATCCTTCATCCTCTATCCCATGACCCAACACTTCCTAGCTCTCTGTTTCCTTACCATCATCTTCGGCATAGGAGAGGCCATGGTAACCTCCTCGACCGCGGCGATGGTCGCAGAGCAGAGCAAAGCGAGGGGGTACGGAACCTCTATGGGCGTCTTCGGGAGCCTCTGGGACATCGGACACGCCTCTGGCCCTATAGCCGCAGGCCTCTTACTGGGAAAGCTCAGCTACATTCTCTCCTTCAGCATCATCTCCGCCATCCTTATCCTCGCCACAATATTATTCCAGATCTTTGTCCGGGAGACGCGGGGTCGACATGGGCCTCAAACCCGCTAGGCTTTAGAGCCTGCTCAAATCTTCTAGGTTCTCCATGAACCCATAAGCCGCCCCTTCCCCTATCGAAATCATAGTCCTCCTTTTAATCTATCTTCTTTTCATCGCTTTCCCCCTTTAACATGGTCTAAGACTAAATTCGGCTTGTCCCTTCCTTAGATTGCGTTTACCATGCGGAAGTCCTCTTTTATGGTTGTGAGGACCACATGGGTATTGGTTCTCTCCACGTAGGGCATGGAGAGGAGCTTCTTAGTGAAGTCGCTAAGGCTCCTCCTGTTCTTGAACTTGGCTATCACCATGGCATCGGTCAGCCCCGTCACGTCGTAGACCGCGCATACATTCGGGATCTTTGAGATCTCCTCCTCCACCTCAAGGAGCTTCCCCTTGGAGACGGTTATCTCCGTGATCACCGTGAGCTCATACCCCAGCTTCTCATGGTCCATCTGGACTGTGTAGTTGGTTATGACGCCCGAGGACTCGAGCCTCTGGACCCTACTGATAACCGTCGCTGTGGAGACCCCTAGGCTCCTCGCGAGCTCCCTGAAGGAGCGTTTCGAGTCCCTGAGGAGCTCCCTCAGAACCTTCCTATCCATATCATCAAGGGAGAACAGGACCATCACCTAACATTCATCAACTTTTAATCCAAAATTCCTTACATATGTATATCAGTTTTTCCATAAGCCTAATAAATGTGATCCATCGAGAACGGAATATGCCAGGGGACAGACCGGAACCGGAAGAGGAGGCCATAAGATCCCTAAGAGAGCAGGTCAAGAAGCATGACATCAGGTATATCAGGCTCATAACCGTGAACCTCCAGGGCCAGCCTAAGGCCATGCTCATCCCAGAGTATGAGCTTGAGGAGGCTTTGAGACATGGGAAGGGGTTCGACGGCTCCTCACTGGGCTTCATAGGCATCGAGAGAAGCGACCTAATAGCGCATCCAGATCCCACATCCTTCCTAATACCGATGTGGGAGGCCCCTGGGGTCGCGGTCATGTTCTGCTACATCCACAACCCCGACGGCTCACCCTTCGAGGGGGATCCCAGAGGCCTCTTAAGGGCGGCTGTTGAAGAACTTGAGAGGATGGGGTATGGATTCTACACGGGGCCCGAGTTGGAGTTCTTCTACGCCACCGAGAAGGATGGGTTCCTCTCACCCCTCGGGTCTGGGGGATACTTCGACCTCCCTCCCCTAGACCCCACAGAGGAGATGAAGATGGAGACGATGATGTGCCTAGAGGCCGCAGGATTCCAGCTGGATAAGGCCCACCATGAGGCTGCACCGGGCCAGCAGGAGATAAACTTCAGGTTCTCCGACGCCCTCAAGACGGCTGACAACGTTATACTCTACAAGCTGGCGGTGAAGACCATAGCCCAGAGATATGGGAACCTGGCGACCTTCATGCCCAAGCCCTTCTGGGGGATCAATGGAAACGGCTGCCATTTCCACCAGAGCCTAGTAGACCTGGAGACAGGGAGGAACCTCTTCCACGACCCGAACTCAGAGACAGGCCTTTCGGAGATGGCCCATCACTACATCGGGGGTCTCCTATCCCATGCTGAGGCCCTATCCCTGGTGGTAGCCCCAACAGTCAACTCCTATAAGAGGCTCATCCCCCATCACGAGGCCCCGGTATTTATCTGCTGGGGCTATGGAAACCGCTCCAGCATCGTCAGGATACCGAGATATCCGGGAAACCCCAGATACACCCGAATCGAGTACCGGCATCCAGACCCCTCCTGCAACCCCTACCTCGCATCCATAGCCATCCTCAGGGCCGGGATGGACGGCATCAGGAGGAGGATAGACCCTGGAGAACCAATATCCAGAAATGTCTACCAGATCGGAGATGAGGAGCTGGAGAGGATGGGCATCAAGAGGCTGCCTAGGCACCTAGGAGAGGCCATAGAGGCCTTCTCCTCAGATAAAATGGTCTCAGAGGCCATAGGAGAATGCTCCAAGCTACTGGTCAAGGTTAAGGAGAGGGAGTTCGAGGAGTATCTCTCAGCCGTCGGGGGGAGCTGGGAGGAGAACCTGGAGAAGATAACATCATGGGAGTTGGAGAGATACCTAACTAGATGCTGATGAACATCCAGCATGTAAATCAAATCTGCCAATAGAGATCCAGATAATGACAACAATTTAGAATAGTCTCAAAAATGGGACATCTAAGGAGGCCACCCAGAAGGAAAGGCTCTGGGCCTCTAGGAAGCGATATAGATAAATCTGGTCTCCGAGGAAGGATCAGGCATGGATCCGGATAGAGGGGAGGGGTGCATCCATACATTAACGGACTCCACCCTCGAGGAGTTCATAAATAGGAACCAAGCTGCAGTGGTCGACTGCTGGGCTGCGTGGTGCCCGCCTTGCAGGGCCCTCAGCCCCATCATCGAAGAATTGGCCAAGGAGCACAGGGATATCGCCTTCGGGAAGCTTAACGTGGATGAGAACCCCCAAACCCCAAGGTTCTATGGCATAATGGCCATCCCAACCCTCCTATACTTCAAGGGGGGAAGGCTGATTGACAGAACCACTGGCCTCCTCCCAAAGGGAACCCTGGAGGAAAGGCTCAGAAGGCTCTTCGGTTAGGGCTGGATGAAGATATAAGAAAATTGAGAAAACAGAAAACCCCTTTTACTGTTCTTCGTTTTAAATATCTTTTTAACTTCCCTCAATTTACTGGGATATAAGAAGATGTATCTCATATAATTTTTATGATTTTATTTTTCGACTATATTGATCTGGTTAGGCGTTTTTGGCATAGTTTATTTGGAGGTCTGTTATCATGGCCTTCAGCCTCCTAGCCTCCGTTTCTGGGAGGCGTGGGGCGAGTCTATCGGCCATGAAGGCCGCGCAATCTATGGCTAAGGCGGCCTTCCCCATATCCCTCTCGGGTTCTTCCCTTTCTGGGATGAGGCGCAGCCCCATATACTGCCAGGCTTTAGTGGCGAGGATTCCTATGAAGATGCTGAGGAGCTGTTCGATGTCTAGGGATGAAAGGTCTATTTGAACCCTTCCCCCCTCTTCCTCCCCCAATCCCTCCTCAAGGCCTCCCCCAGTAGTTCATGGATTTTATATCCCCATTATCGATTAAAACTTGTGGCGGGGAATGTCTGGGAGGGGGCTGTTAAGGCTCACGGGCCGGGCCTTCAAGGAAGGGGGGTTCGATAAGGCGGTTCTCCCAATAGGCTCAACGGAGTATCATGGAGAACACCTCCCATATGGGACTGATGCCCTGGTGGCTGAGGCCCTTGCAGAGGGGGTGGCGGAGAGGGTGGATGGACTGCTCGTCCTCCCCACGCTCCCATACGGGATGAGTAGGCATTACTACCATTTCCCAGTAGCCATATCCCTAACGACGAACACCCTGATGCTTGTTCTCAAGGAGATCTTCCAATCTCTATCTGGCCATGGGATCAGGAGGCTGCTCATCATAAACGGGCATGACGGGAACATCCCGGCGATAGACGCTGCGGCGAGGGAGTTCAGGGCCGATAACCCAGAGATGAAGATAGCTGTGCTTGAGGCCTGGTGGGAGACGGCGGCTAGGCTCCTCCCTGAGGGGACCTTCGAGGCCTGGGGAGGCCTCGGACATGGTGGTGAGGGGGAGACATCAATGGCTCTGGCTATAGCCCCCGAGCTCGTTGAGATGGAGTATGCGAGGGGCAGGATCCCAAAGCTGCCCTTACATGTTCAGGTCAAGTGGAGGTTCGACGAGCTGACGCCTTATGGGGTCACGGGAGACCCAACAAAGGCATCCGCCGAGAAGGGGAGGATGATGATGAAAGCCCTCATCGAACTGCTCACATCATTTATAAAGGAGATGGACGAGAGGAACTGGGAGATAGAAGATCTATAAAAATAGAATAGCAACTTCCAAGCTCCAAGCTTATCTAGAATTAGTATAGTAAAATACGAAGAGAGTTCCATTCTCCCTGAATTGAGCCCCTCCAGCATATCCCTCATCGCTTATGGTTAATTTTTTACCTCTGGGGACACAGTTATCTAGTTCCTATCCGAACCTGTAGCTGTAAGGCCATGAACTCAAGCCATTTATAGTATATTATTACTATAATGGGAACTAGAATGGGATGTATCGATGGAGAGGTTAAATCACCTCAAGATTTATACCCTCGCAGATAACCTCGTCATGTCCTCGGGCCTTCAGGGCCAATGGGGCCTCTCCATGTTGCTGGAGTTGGTGGACGGGAGGGGCGAGACCCATAAGATTGTCTTCGACACGGGTGGAGACAAGAGGTCCTTGATGCATAACATCGAGAAGATGAAGGTGGGCCTTAAGGATGTTGAATGTGTTGTCCTGAGCCATGGGCATGGAGACCACACGAGTTCGACCGTCGAGGTCGTCTCCTCGACTGGAGGGGTAAGGGTCTACGCCCACCCCCACCTATTCCTCCCAAGATTCTACATCGACCGACAGGGGAGGAGGGAGAGGGGCGGGGTTCCAGAGGATGAGGGGTTGGATAAAATTGAACAGGTAGGGGGAGAGGTGATCCTCTCGGCGGACCCTATAGAGGTTCTGCCAGGATGTTGGACGACCGGGGAGATACCGAGGGTCTCCTTTGAGGATGTCTC
>JAGTQJ010000088.1 GCA_018396515.1 Candidatus Bathyarchaeota archaeon
ATAGAAGAGTTTGCATAGGTTCAATATGTTTAATTCGATAAGGTTTTGATTGAAATTCTTCTCTTAATCTTTTCCAAAACCCTTATGCAGTGTATGGAAAGACATTTGCTCGTGGTTGGTCATAGCAAAAGTATCTATAAACAAATCTAATAAATGTTAAGCTCCAAATTTTCACCATCTCACAGTGAATTCACATCCCAGGAGGTACACGATAAGTTTTTAAATGACAGAATTTCCTGAACTTTAGAGGACTAGTGTGGCTGAGCGTTACATGAACTTGAACTGTAAGTACCTTAAGGAGGCTAGGGAATTCTTAACTAAGGGAGACTCTGTCCAGGCCTCGGAGAAGCTTTGGGGTGTGGCTGCTGAGATCGTGAAGGCCATCGCCTCTAAGAGAGGTATTGAGCTGAGAAGCCATAGGGATCTCTGGGTGTTTGTTGATAGATTGGCTGAAGAACTTAAAGATCCAGACATCGTTAGGCTCTTCTCCATAGCAAACGCCCTCCACCAGAACTTCTACGAAGATTGGATGCCGTTAAGCGTGGTCGAGAAGAACGCGGAGGCCGTTATACAACTAAATGAGAAGCTGGAGAAACTTCTATAACATTTAGTGAAAGCTAATTTTCCTGGAGAACTATTTTAATTAGTTATCTGCAGGGCTTGATATGGAACGGTTTTCAGACCAAGATTTTCAAAGTAATCTAAACCCCACTCCTCGCAAGCCTTGTGGCAATCTTGAGGGAAGCCGAGGAGTTTAACTCGAAGGGGGATCTGGTCCAGGCATCTGAGAAGTACTGGGGCGCCGCTGCAGCCCTCTTGAACGCTGTGGGGGAAGGGCTGGGATTACCACACTACACTCACCGCGACCCCAAGGAGATCGCCATCCACCTGACGGAGAGGGAGGGAGACGCTGAGTATACCAGGCTTCTATCAAATGTCGAGACCCTCCCACGCTAACTATTACCACAACTTCCTAGGCGGGATCTCCTTCGAAGCCCTTAGGGAGGACGCATTAAGGCTTATGGAGAAGCTGAAGAATCTTTTGGAGAACTGGCCTATGATTAACTCGCAACTAATCCCCAGGACATTAATGTACCAGTTTCAACGCCATTCTAGAAGGACTTGGCGAATGGATTATTAGGCTCATGATTAGGCTAATGATTATTAGGCTCATCCGCTAATCATTAAATTAGCATGAGTTGGGAGGGGGAGGAGGGGGGAGTGAAGTCTCATTTTATATTTTTCCATTATTTCTTGAGCCTTTAAAATAGTTGTTTTTCTAATAGCTAGAAATTTTAGATTAGGAAAAATTAGGAATTTTCTACCCTAAGTTAAAGATATGTCTAATCCCAAAAGTTTTCTGACAACCCAGGTCATCTCATCCTATGTTAATGTTGAGGTATACTCTTGGATTCTTCCCAACGCGATCTCTAAAAGGAAGTCTCTAGACCTCTTAGCCTCTTGGACGACCTCTTGATCATAAATGATTAGATTTATGAAGATGTTGGAGTCTATATAAAATTTTTATATCAATGTTATACAAGTCTCTCCTCAACCTCTTCCTCCAAAATCTTTTTTATATCTATTTTTCTCGTTAACCTTTCCTTTGGAATGGAGCAGAAATCCTCAATGAAACTCTCAGGATCCATAACAGGCCTGATAGACAATTCACCCTCCCTGATCTCCATGGCGATCTCATCCCCTGGTTCAATGCCCATGGCCTCCCTGAAGACCTTAGGAACCACGATCTGGCCCTTAGGCCCAACCCTCCTCCTCACGATTATTCCAACCATTAAGTGAGAAAATGTATGACCTTTAATTTAACTTTTCATAATCGCAAGGATCACAGAGATTTATCGAAGAAGGACGACTTGATCATTTCAAATTCCAATATGCGTTCCCTGTGTGATGATATTCTTCTGGAAGGATCGAGGAGGCGAATAATTATTAGGCTCTCCACAGATCACTAATCGGCATGGATGTGGTTGGTGAGGCAGCGAAATCTCCTCTTAGCAAGCTATTAGAGACTTGAATCAGTTAAAAGAGATATTCAGCTGACAGATGAAGAGATAGAGGCATTCTTCAAGGTTTTGAGGAAGACCTCCCCAACCAAAAAATAAATAGCTAGGTTTCCTATATTAAATGAGTTATGTCCCTTATCGAGGAGGCTTATAAGGCGTTAGAGGAGTCAGAAAGGGAGTTCAGAAGGTATATGGAGATCAGAGAGAGGGTAATATTTAGGGACGCCTGTGAAAAGGCTTGGCTGGCCTCGGTTCTCGCCACCGACCACCTATTGACCTCATACGGCTACGAGAAACCTAGGAGCGGTGAGGAGAGGAGGAGAGGGCTTGCCCAGCTCGAGATGAAGGTGATGGAGGCAAGGAGGTTGGGGGTAAGGGATAGATCTGGATCAAGAGCCTATCACCTCCACAGCATAGGTTTCTATGAAGGGGGCTAGATATAGAAGAATTTAAATTAGAAATAGATAAAGTTAAAGAGTATTTAGAAATCGCTGAAGGACTATCGAAAAAGGTTAAAATTGAAGTTATGAAGACATGATGAAGATGAACGATGAAGCTCAAACTCAGAAGTCGACCTAAAAAGCCTATAAAAGCTCCTTTAAAGATCACAGACTTCAGAACTGATCAATGAACTGGCTTGGAGGTTTCTAAATATTAGGCTCAGCTCCCTTCCATGGGCCTCAGCCTAATCGAGGCAGCCTCCGGCGGATGGTAGAGCATCATGCTTTTGTAATATGGATCCGGCCCAACGAGTTCCATCACCCTATCGACAGCCTCCTTAACGGTCAATCCATCTAGGAGCGCCCTAAGAAGCTCCAAAACAGCCCTGTCTGTGTGCTCTGCCTGGACCTCCCCATCCCACCCTATGAAGGCCTTAGCCCCCTTATAGAGGAGGGCCTCGGCCATGATGTAGGGGGCCTCCCAGTAAAACCCATAACAGCTGTCGAGGATTATGGTGGAGTTCTCAAACCTCCCCTGGGAGGCCTCCTCGAAGAACCATGGCGGGACAGCGAAGTAGGAGACCTCGGGCCTCCCATATATCCTAGCCACAGCCAAAAGGCCGGCGGCCTGGAGGTCGGCGTACCGCCGTTCATCGTAGAGCTCTGTGGTGAACAGGACCGTCCCCTCAACGATCTTACCTCCCCCGGGGAGATGCCTATAAACCGGCCCGGCGTGAACCCTCAGGATTATGAGCCTATAACCCCTAGAGGGGAGGAGCCTGTAGAACTCGACGGTCACCCCCTCAGCCCCCACCACATCGACCTCGAAGCCAGCCCCAGCTAGAAGCCTAGAGGCCTCATCGATGAACCCCTGGTTTGGATGGTGGAGGAGGCCATCCACAATCAAAGCCCTCGGCCCAGCCCTAGGCCTAGAGCCGAACCCTTGGAGATAGACCACCACGATGAGGAGGGAGAGGACGATGACCGAGAGGAGGACCACCCCCAGCCTCCTACCCCTTACTGGTTTCTTACGCCCCTTACCCCTAGACCTGGAAGAACTCAACCTCTACCTCCCCCTCTCATGATGAGAACCAACCCTATCGTGATCGCCCCCAGGATAAAGGGTGGCATCATGATTTAAATGGGGCTGGCTGGGGTGGCCCCAGCCGAGTAAATTCTGTTTCCATCCTGCCTCCCTGTTTGCGGAGGTTGGCCTCGAATCCAGGCAAGGCTTATCTAATGAAAACATCAACATCTTATCCGACCAGAAGGGTTAGATGTTGAGATGCCCCATCCGCCTCAGCCTCCTCGTCCTAATAATACTCTTCATGAGCGTCGAGGTTCCTTCTGGAGGGAGGGATGTAGCCGCTGACGCCGTGGAGGGTGAGTACCTGATAGGCCTGAGGGGGGCCGATGTATCCGTTCTTGACCTCCTGGAGAGGAGCGGCCTCAAACTCGTCAGGAGGATGGATGAGATAGGGGTCCTACTGGTCAGGGTTAAAGCTGAGGTGATGATATCAGAGGTTGTCAAGGCCCTTGAGCGGAGCCCATCCATAGAGTACATAGAGCCCAACTATATCGTCAAGCTTCAAGAAGGATGCCTGGGCCCCAGCCTAACAACCAGCATATACGCCTCCATAATCCCCGAGGGGTCAGCCCAGCAGCCCAACGACCCCCTATATGCCTCAGACCCCCAAACCGGGAGGGGGCAGTGGAACTTGAGGGTTATAGGGATGCAGGAGGCCTGGAAGCTGGAGGGGGGAAGCCGGGAGGTCAGGGTTGCAGTCGTCGACACGGGGGTCTACTACAGGCACAGGGACCTCCAATCCAGCTACATGGCCGGGGGATACGACTGGGTCAACGATGACATGGACCCTGACGACGATTACGGCCACGGCTCATGGGTCGCGGGGATAATAGCCGCAGAGACCGGGAACGGGTATGGAGTAGCGGGTATGGCTAGGATATCCATAATCGCCGAGAAGGTCCTGAACAATAGAGGCTCGGGAACCATCGCAGACCTCGCCTCAGGGATAACCCACGCAGCCGACCTGGGGGTGGACATCATAAACCTCAGCCTGGGAACGGACACCTACAGCTCGACGCTGAGGAGGGCGGTGGAATACGCGTATGAGAAGGGGTGCCTCCTCGTGGCCGCGGCTGGTAACAGGGGCACATCCACGCCCCACTACCCAGCGGCCTTCGAGGAGGTGATAGCGGTAGCCTCAACCTACGGCGAACCTGAAGATTTGAGGGCCCCATACAGCAACTATGGAGAGTGGATAACCATCTCAGCCCCTGGAGGATGGGACCAGGACAGGGACGGGATACCAGAGGCTGGAGAGTTCTGGATAATCTCAACCGACAACAAGCCCGACTCCTTCAGGCTTGGAACGGGAACCTCAGCCTCAACACCCCATGTCTCAGGCCTCGCAGCCCTCATCAAGAGCCACCACCCCCAAGCCACAAGCCTAGAGATAAGGAGGATCCTGGAATACACAGCCCTGGACAAGGGAACCCCTGGAAGAGACGACTACTATGGGTATGGGAGGATAGACGCCTACAAGGCGTTAAAGCAGCCCCTCCTAACCTCCGTGGGAGGGGAGGGGAGAGTCATCAAAACCTGTGAGGCCCAGTTAAAACCCGGCATCCTAATCCTCACAGCTGCGATAACGACGATAACAGCCCTGATTGGAATCCCCCTCATAAGGAGGAGAATTTAAAAATGGAGAGGCGGAGAATGTTTGGGGAGCATCCAAGAATGGCTTCTAGGGAGAAGATGAAGATATCCATAATTACCCCAACCTACAACGAGACCGAGACCCTTCCGAGGTTCATAGAGTCCCTCATGGAGGCTTTATCTGAGGATCACGAATACGAGGTTATAATCGTAGACGACAACAGCCCCGACGGAACCGGGGCGTTGGCCGAGAGGCTGGCGGAGAAGTATGGATGTATAAAGGTCATCCACAGGCCTGGAAAACTAGGGCTGGGGACCGCGTACAAGGAGGGGTTCAAGCACACCTCAGGAGACCTCATAGTCTCGATAGACGCAGACCTGAGCCACGACCCGAAGGATATACCGAGGCTCCTGGAGGCGGTGAAGGAGGCTGACATAGCCATAGGGAGCCGACTCATCAAGGGGGGGAGGATCGAGGGGAGGAGCCGATGGAGAGACCTCATGAGCATCACAGCCAACGGATTCATTAGGCTGCTAGCAGGCCAGCCCATAAGAGACTGGACGAGCGGGTTGAGGGTATACAGGAGGGAGGCCCTAGAAGCCATACTTCCAAAGGTGGCATGCAAGAAGTGGGACTACCAGTTCGAGGTATTATACAAGGCATTAAAATCCAAATACAGGGCCAGAGAGGTTCCGATAACCTTCAGGGAGAGAGCCGGAGGAAGAAGCAAATTCGACATCAAAGAAGCCCTAACCTTCATGAAATCAATAATCCAAGTCTACCTAAACCTAAAATAGCCTCTTCAAACTAATCAACCCAAAGAACCTTAAAGTCGCAGGACTTTCAGCCTCTGAAAACCTAAAACCGGAGCCCATTTGAATAGACTCATAAGGGGCACGTTTCATCAAGGGATGGGACAGGTTTAAAAGTCGGCTAACCATCTTATCTTTCAGACATCGATATGAGCCTCACACCTGAGCTGAGAGCCTTTATAATAGGAGTGGTAGAGGAGAGAGTAAGTGAACTTAAGGTTTCAAGAGAAGAATTTGAGAAACTAAAAATCGCTGTAGAAAAAAATACAGAAGCAATAGAAAAATTAAGTTCTGCAATAAATGAATTAGCAGAAGCACAGAAAAGAACAGAAGAAAGAATAAATGAATTAGCAGAAGCACAGAAAAGAACAGAAGAAAGAATAAATGAATTAGCAGAAGCACAGAAAAGAACAGAAGAAAGAATAAATGAATTAGCAGAAGCACAGAAAAGAACAGATCAAAATGTTGCTACCCTTGCTAAGAGGATGGAATCGTTAGCCGTTGAGGTTGGTAGACTGTCAGAAACCATTGGATTCTCGCTTGAGGATCTGGGAAGGGAGCTCCTTCCAAGCAGGCTTAGGGAGCTGGGTGTCGCGATAGAGGGGCTCGAGAGGAGGCACTTCGTTGTGGATGGGGAGGAGATCGAGGTCAACCTATACGGCGAGGGGTTATGCAGCGGCAGAAGGATCCTTGTCCTAGGGGAGGCAAAGTCGAGGATCTACAGCAACGATGTGGAAAGGTTCAACACCCAGGC